>NZ_JBEXTV010000062.1:0-48152 GCF_040628835.1 Streptomyces sp. NPDC006134
GGGAGCGACCCGGCCCTGCCCGGACCGGGGAGCGACCCGGCCCTGCCCGGACCGGGGAGCGACCCGGCCCTGCCCGGACCGGGGAGCGGCCCGGCCCCTGCTCCGAACGCGGCTCCGGCCCCGGCACCGACCGGGACCCCGGCGCCCGGTGGTCCGGACGGTCACGGCGATACCGGTGGTCACGGCGGCACCTGGTCCCTCCCCGAGCAGCCGCACGCCGTCTCCTGGCCGCACGCCGACGCCACGGCACCCGCGCCGGGGGCCGGAGCCCGGTGGCCCGGCCGCCGGATCGTGTGGTCCGTCCTGGGCGGGGCCGCCGCGGCCGGGATCGCCACGGCCCTGGTGCTGACCCTGGTGGTCGCCGACGACGGCGACGGTGACGGCAAGGGCCGCGCGAGCGGCGACCGGACGGCCTCCGCCGGCGTCTCCCCGTCCCCCGAACCCTCCGCGACCGGCACGGAGGACCCCGGACCGTCCCCGGGCGGGACGGCCACGCCGACCGGCCCGGCCCCCTCCCTGCCTGCCGAGTACGAGGTCTACACCGACCCCGAGGGCTTCACCCTCGCGCGCCCCGCGGGCTGGAGGCGGGAGGCGGTGGCCTCCCAGTACGGCATGGACGTGGTCAGCTACCGCAGCGCCGACGGTGAACGCCGGCTCCAGGTCTTCGAGGTGGCGGAGGCGTCGCCGGAGGAGTCCTTCGAGCTGTTCCTCTCCGAGGACACCCCGAAGGCGAAGGGTTTCGAGCAGCTCTCCCTGGAGACCCTCGACGACGGCGACTTCACCGGCACCCGGCTCGAATACCTCGCCGCCTCGTTCAAGGGCGAGCCCGACGTCGGCCCCTGGCACGTCGTCGACGTCCGCTTCCGGGCCGCGGACGGCAAGGTGTACGCGCTCGCCGCCTACGGCCCCGACGCGGACGGCCGCGACGACGAACGCGAGCTGGCGCACACGGCCCTCGGCCACTTCTGCCCGCCGTACACCGAGTGCGGGACGGACGCCGGGCCGGTCTGAGCCTTGGCCCGCCCACGCCCGGCGTTCTGCCCCGGCTCGCCCGCTTGTTCCGTGACGCAGCGCACTTTCGGCCACCGATTCCGCATGGGCGCGGAAGGCCGGGGGCATGCGCACCCGGTCCCTGTGAGTGACACCTGTGTGACACAGGGGCGCCGAACAGGAACGGAAGGCAGAACCGGAACATGGCGGACACGACACACCATCAGGCAGGCACGGCGCGGAAGACCATCCACGCCGGAGGGGAGTGGCGGGACGCGGTCCGTGGCGCCACCCGCGAGATCGTCGACCCCGCGGACGCCCTGCCGTTCGCCGTGGTCGCCGAAGGGGACGAGAAGGACGCCGACCTGGCGGTGGCCGCCGCCCGGCGCGCCTTCGACGAGGGCCCCTGGCCGCGCACCCCGGTCGCCGAACGCGCCGCCCTGCTGCGCCGCGTCGCCGATCTGCTCGTACGCGACCGCGAGGAGCTCGGCCTGCTGGAGAGCCGCGACGCGGGCAAGACCGTCGAGGAGGGCCGCGTCGACGTCGACTGTGTCGCCGACGCCTTCCGCTACTTCGCCGGCCTGGTCGCCGCCGAGGCGCCGGGGCGGGTCGTCGACGCCGGCTCGCCCGACGTCCACAGCGTCGTCGTCCACGAGCCGGTCGGCGTCTGCGCGATGATCACACCCTGGAACTACCCGCTCCTCCAGGCCAGCTGGAAGATCGCCCCCGCGCTCGCCGCCGGCAACACCTTCGTGATCAAGCCGAGCGAGATCACCCCGCTGACGACCGTCGCCCTGATCGAGCTGCTGGCCGAGGCCGGGCTGCCCGCCGGCGTCGCCAACATCGTCACCGGCCCCGGCCACACCGTCGGCGCCCGCCTGGCCGAGCACCCCGACGTCGACCTGGTCTCCTTCACCGGGGGCCTGGCCAGCGGCACCAAGGTCGCCCAGGCCGCCGCCGCCACCGTCAAGAAGGTCGCCCTCGAACTCGGCGGCAAGAACCCCAACGTCGTCTTCGCCGACGCCTGCGCGACCGACGAGGGCTTCGACACCGCCGTCGACCAGGCTCTCAACGCCGCCTTCCTCCACAGCGGCCAGGTCTGTTCCGCCGGCTCCCGGCTCATCGTCGAGGAGCCGGTCCGCGAGCGCTTCGTCGCCGAACTCGCCCGCCGCGCCGGGAAGATCCGCCTCGGCCGCGGCACCGAGGACGGCGTCGAGTGCGGCCCCCTCGTCTCCGAGCGGCAGCGCGCCCGCACCGAGGAGTACGTCGCCTCCGCGCTCGCCGAAGGCGCCGTGCTGCGCTGCGGCGGCAAGCGCCCCGACCCCTCACCGCAGCGGCCCGAGGGCGGCTACTTCTACGAGCCGACCGTCCTCGACCACTGCCACCGCGCGATGCGCGTCGTCCGCGAGGAGGTCTTCGGTCCCGTCCTGACCGTCGAGACCTTCCGCACCGAGGACGAGGCGGTCGCCCTCGCCAACGACACCGAGTACGGCCTCGCCGGCGGCGTGTGGACCGCCGACGCCGGCCGGGCCCGCCGGGTCGCCGGACGGCTGCGCCACGGCACCGTCTGGATCAACGACTTCCACCCCTACCTGCCGCAGGCGGAGTGGGGCGGCTTCGGCAAGAGCGGCACGGGCCGCGAACTCGGCCCCGCCGGGCTCGCCGAGTACCGCGAGACCAAGCACGTCTACCAGAACCTCGCCCCGAAGCCCGTCCGCTGGTTCGCCGGCTGACCCGTCCTCACCCTCACCCTCACTCTCACCTCCGTACGCGCTGCCCCACTGGAGTACCCCCATGTCCGAGAACAACCACGTCTACGACTACGTCGTCATCGGCGGCGGTACCGCAGGCTCCGTCATCGCCTCCCGCCTCACCGAGAACCCCGATGTCACCGTCGCCGTCATCGAGGGCGGCCCCAGCGACGTCGGCCGCGAGGACGTCCTGACCCTGCGCCGCTGGATGGGCCTGCTCGGCGGCGAACTCGACTACGACTACCCCACGGTCGAGCAGCCGCGCGGCAACTCCCACATCCGGCACAGCCGCGCCCGCGTCCTGGGCGGCTGCTCCTCCCACAACACCCTCATCGCGTTCAAGCCGCTGCCGTCCGACTGGGACGAGTGGGAGGCCGCCGGCGCCAAGGGCTGGGGCGCGGTGCAGATGGAGGCGTACTTCGCCCGTCTGAAGAACAACATCGTCCCCGTCGACGAGAAGGACCGCAACGCCATCGCCCGGGACTTCGTCGACTCGGCGCAGAAGGCCCTCCGGGTGCCCCGCATCGAGGGCTTCAACAAGAAGCCGTTCACCGAGGGCGTCGGCTTCTTCGACCTCGCCTACCACCCGGAGGACAACAAGCGCTCCTCGGCGTCGGTGGCGTACCTGCACCCGGTGATGGACGAACGCCCCAACCTCACGCTCCTGCTGGAGACCTGGGCGTACCGGCTGGAGCTGAACGGCACCCGCGCCGAGGGCGTCCACGTGCGCACCAAGGACGGCGAGGAGCTGCTGATCCGGGCCCGCAACGAGGTCGTGCTGTGCGCCGGCGCGATCGACTCCCCGCGGCTGCTGCTGCACTCCGGCATCGGGCCGGCGGCCGACCTGGAGGCACTGGGCATACCCGTCGTCCACGACCTGCCCGGCGTCGGCGAGAACCTCCTCGACCACCCCGAGTCGGTGATCGTCTGGGAGACCCACGGGCCCATCCCGGAGAACTCCGCGATGGACTCCGACGCCGGCCTGTTCGTGCGCCGCGACCCCGGACACCAGGGCCCCGACCTGATGTTCCACTTCTACCAGATCCCCTTCACGGACAACCCCGAGCGACTGGGCTACGAACGCCCGGAGTTCGGCGTCTCGATGACCCCGAACATCCCCAAGCCGAAGTCCCGCGGCCGGCTCTACCTGACCAGCGCCGACCCGTCCGTGAAGCCCGCCCTGGACTTCCGCTACTTCACCGACGAGGACGACTACGACGGCCGCACCCTCGTCGACGGCATCCGCATCGCCCGTGAGATCGCCAAGACCGAGCCGCTGGCCGGCTGGCTCAAGCGCGAGGTGTGCCCCGGTCCGGACGTCACCGGCGACGAGGAGCTGAGCGAGTACGCCCGCAAGGCCGCCCACACCGTCTACCACCCGGCGGGCACCTGCCGGATGGGCGCCGCCGACGACCCCGACGCCGTGGTCGACCCCGAGCTGCGCGTCCGCGGCCTGGAGGGCATCCGCGTCGCCGACGCCTCCGTCTTCCCGGCCATGCCCGCCGTCAACCCGATGATCGGCGTCCTCATGGTCGGGGAACGCGCCGCCGACCTGATCGGCGGTGACGCCCGATGAGCACCGTCGCCGACACCGTCGCCGAGCGTCCCCCGGTCTTCTCCGTCGACGGGCTGTGGAAGGTCTTCGGCCCCAAGGCCGAGCGGGTCCCCGCCGACCCCGCGCTGGCCGCCCTGGCCCCGGCCGAGCTGCGCGCCCGCACCGGCTGCACGGCCGCTGTCCGGGACGTCACCTTCGACGTCCGCAAGGGCGAGGTCTTCGTCGTCATGGGCCTGTCCGGCTCCGGCAAGTCCACGCTGGTGCGCTGCCTGACCCGGCTCGTCGAGCCCACGGCCGGCACCATCGCCATCGACGGCGAGGACGTCCGCGCCATGGACAAGGGCCGGCTGCGCGAACTGCGCCGCCACCGCGCCGCGATGGTCTTCCAGCACTTCGGCCTGCTGCCGCACCGCACGGTCCTCGACAACGTCGCCTACGGCCTGGAGATCCAGGGCATGGGCCGCGCCGAGCGGCGCGAGAAGGTCGCCGCGATGATCGCCAAGGTCGGCTTGGAGGGCATGGAACAGCGCCGGCCCGACCGGCTCTCCGGCGGCCAGCGCCAGCGCGTCGGCCTCGCCCGCGCCCTCGCCGTCGACCCCGAAGTACTGCTGTTCGACGAGCCGTTCAGCGCGCTCGACCCGCTGATCCGGCGGGAGATGCAGGAGGAGGTCGTCCGGCTCCACCGCGAGGAGGGCCGCACGATGGTCTTCATCACGCACGACCTCCAGGAGGCCCTCAAGCTCGGCGACCGCATCGCCCTGATGCGGGACGGCCGCGTGGTACAGCTCGGCACGCCCGAGGAGATCGTGGGCGCCCCCGCCGACGACTACGTCCGGGAGTTCGTCCGGGACGTCCCGCGCGAGCAGGTCCTCACGGTCCGTACGGCCATGCGGCCCGCGTCCTCGGCCGACGAGGCCGGCGCCGGCCCCGCCCTGCGCCCCGACGCCACGGTGACGGAGGCCATCGAGGCCGTCGCCCGCGCCGGTTCGCCGGCCCGGGTGATGTCGGGGGGCCGCTGCCTGGGCGTGGTGGACGCGGACGGCCTGTTGGCGGTGGTGGCGGGCACGGCGGAGACGGCCCCCGCCGCCGGCGTGGCACCGCCCCGCGAGCCGGCCGCCGCCGCCCTCACCGAGGAGCCGGTCTGATGGCGACGCTCACCGCACCGGCCCGCAAGGTCACACCGCCGGCCGTCCTCACCCACCGGGCCGCCCGCAAACTCCTCGCCCTCGCCGTCGCCGCCGCGGTCCTCGTCCCGCTCGCCCACTCCCAGTGGTCCAGCGGCACCTGGCCCACCGCCCTCACCGTCGACGTCTCCGAACCCCTCGGCAGGGCCGGCGACTGGATCATCGACCACCGCGACAGCCACCCCCTGTTCCTGTACTTCTTCGGCCACGTCAGCAACGCGGTCGTCGTCTCCGTCCGCGCCGTCTACCTCGCCCTCCTCGCCGTAGGCTGGGCCGGCGTCACGGCGATCGGCGCCCTGGCCGCCTGGCGCGTCGCGGGCGTGCGGCTCGCGCTCGGCACGGCGGCGGCGTTCCTCGCCTGCGGGCTGCTCGGCATGTGGGTGCCGACCATGCAGACCCTCGCCCTGATGGTGGTGGCCGTCGTCGCGTCGGTCGCCGTGGGCGCCCTGCTGGGCCTGGCCGGCGGACTGTCCGCCCGCACGGACCGCGCCCTGCGCCCGGTCCTGGACACCATGCAGGTGCTGCCCGCCTTCGCCTACCTCCTCCCCGTCGTGCTGGTCTTCGGCATCGGCGTCCCCGCCGCCGTCCTCGCCACCGTCGTCTACGCCGCCCCGCCCATGGCCCGGCTCACCGCCCTCGGCCTGCGCGGCGCCGACAGGGAGGTGCTGGAGGCCGTCGAGTCGCTCGGCGCCACCGCCCGCCAGCGCCTGCTGACCGCCCGCCTCCCGCTGGCCCGCAAGGAACTCCTCCTCGGCCTCAACCAGACGATCATGATGGCGCTGTCCATGGCCGTCATCGCCTCCGTGATCGGCGCCGGCGGCCTCGGCGACCGCGTCTACCAGGCGCTGGCCTCCGTCGACGTGGGCGCGGCCCTCGCGGCCGGCATCCCGATCGTGCTGCTCGCCGTCGTCCTGGACCGGGTGACCGGCGCGGCGGGGGAGCGGGCCGGCGAACCCGGCAGATCCCCGCTGACCTGGCTGTACGCCCTGGCCGCCGCGGTCGCCGTGGCGGTCGCCGGACGCCTCGCCGGGGCGCTGGAGTGGCCCGGGGCGTGGACCGCGGACATCGCCGGGCCGGTCAACCGGGCCGTCGACTGGATGACCGGCCACCTGTACTCGGGCGTGCCCGTCGTCGGCGGCACCGCCGACTGGGCCGGCCACTTCACCACCTGGGTCCTCGATCCCGTCCGCGACGGACTCCAGGCGCTGCCCTGGTGGGCGGTCCTGCTGACCGTCGCCGCCCTGGCCTGGCTGATCGGCACCTGGCGCACCGCGCTCACCGCCGTCCTCGCGATGGCCGCGACCGGCGTGCTCGGCGTGTGGAAGCCGTCCCTGGACACGCTCTCCCAGGTCCTCGCCGCCGTCGCCGTCACCCTGGCCCTCGGTTTCCTCACCGGCGTCGCCGCCGCCCGCAGCGACCGCTTCGAACGCCTGCTCAGGCCCGTGCTGGACGTCTTCCAGACGATGCCGCAGTTCGTGTACCTCATCCCGGTCGTCGCGCTGTTCGGCGTCGGCCGCGCGCCCGCCGTGGCCGCCGCGGTCGTCTACGCCCTCCCGGCCGTCGTCCGCATCACCGCCCAGGGGCTGCGCCAGGTCGACCCGGCCGCGCTGGAGTCGGCCCGCTCCCTCGGCGCCACCAGCGGGCAGCAACTGCGCCAGGTGCAGCTCCCGCTGGCCCGCCCGGCGCTGCTGCTCGCCGTCAACCAGGGCGTCGTCCTGGTCCTCGCCGTCGTCGTCATCGGCGGCCTGGTCGGCGGCGGCGCCCTCGGCTACGACGTGGTCTTCGGCCTCGCCCAGGGCGACCTGGCGACCGGCCTGCCGGCCGGGGCGGCGATCGTCTGCCTGGGGCTGATGCTCGACCGGGTGACCCAGCCGACCGGCCGCCGTGCCGGGAAGGGAGCGTGACATGCGTCTGCGTACGACCGCCATGTTCGGCGCCCTCCTGCTGCTGACGGGCTGCGGCGCCGCCGACATGACGAAGCAGGCGTCCCCGTTCGCGAACGCCCGGGGCGCCAGGACCGTGACCCTGTCCGTCCAGTCCTGGGTCGGCGCCCAGGCCGACGCGGCCGTCGCCGCGTACCTGCTGGAGCACGAACTCGGCTACCGCGTCGACACCGTCCAGGTCGACGAGGTCCCCGCCTGGGACGCCCTCAGCCAGGGCCGCGTCGACGCCCTCCTGGAGGACTGGGGCCACCCCGAGCAGGAGCGGCGGTACGTCGAGGAGAAGAAGACGATCGTCGACGGCGGCGACCTCGGCGTCACCGGGCACATCGGCTGGTTCGTGCCGACGTACCTCGCCGAGCGGCACCCGGACATCACCGACTGGAAGAACCTGGACAAGTACGCCTCGCTGTTCCGCACGCCCGAGAGCGGCAGCAAGGGCCAGCTCCTGGACGGCTCGCCGTCCTACGTCACCCACGACAAGGCGCTGGTGAAGAACCTGAAGCTGGACTACCAGGTGGTGTTCGCCGGCTCCGAGGCCGCGCAGATCACCCAGATCAAGCAGTTCGCCAAGGAGAAGAAGCCCTTCCTCACCTACTGGTACGAACCACAGTGGCTGTTCGAGAAGGTCCCCATGACGGAGGTGAAGCTGCCCCCGTACGAGGAGGGCTGCGACGCCGACCCGGAGAAGGTCGCCTGCGCCTACCCGACCACGCCGCTGCGGAAGTACCTCAACGCCGGCTTCGCGAAGAACGGCGGCGAGGCGGCGGAGTTCCTGAAGAACTTCCGCTGGACCACCGAGGACCAGAACGAGGTCGCCCTGATGATCGCCGAGCAGAAGCTGACGCCCCGGGAGGCGGCGGAGAAGTGGGTGGACGGCCACGCCTCCGTGTGGAAGGCGTGGCTGCCCCGGTGAAGCCGGAACCGGGCGCCCCGATCGCGGGCGCCCGGCGGTCCGGTCGAGGGCGCCCGGCGGTCCGGAGGCGCGACCGCCCGTCCGCTCACCACTCCGCTCACCACTCCGCTCACCACTCCGCGCTCCCCGGCGGAATCCGCCGGCTCACCATCAACCGGTTCCAGCCGTTGATGACGGAGATCAGCGCGACGAGGTGCGCCAGCTCCGCCTCACCGAAGTGCCGGGCGGCCTCCTCGTACACCGCGTCGGGCACGAAGCCTCCCCCGGACTCCGTCCGGGAGGTGCCCCCCGTCAGGACGGTCACCGCCTCCGTCAGCGCGAGCGCCGCCCGCTCCCGCTCGTCGTAGACGTCCCCGGCCTCCTCCCAGGCGTCCAGCAGGTCGGTCTTCCTCTGGTCCACACCGAGCCCGCGGGCGATGCCGAGGTGCATGTCCAGGCAGAACGCGCAGCGGTTGAGCTGCGAGGCCCGGATCATGACCAGCTCCGCGAGGGCCGCGTCACCGAAGCCCTTCTTCGCGGCGGCGCTCAGCGCCTGCATCGCCTTGCGGACCTCGCCGTCCAGGAGAGTCGTACGGGCCGTCACGCGTGCCGCCCCGGCTGGTAGTGCCCCGGGACCATCCGGCAGGTCACCCCGAAACGGTTCCAGGCGTTGATCACCGCGATCACCGAGATCAGCTGCGCCAGCTCCGCCTCGTCGAACAGCTTCGCGGCCTTGTCGTACACCGCGTCGGGCACGAAGCCGTCCGTCAGGACGGTCACCGCCTCCGTCAGCTCCAGCGCCGCCAGCTCCTTCTCCGTGTAGAAGTGCCGGGACTCCTCCCACGCGCCGAGCTGCACGATCCGCTCGACGCTCTCGCCCGCCGCGAGCGCGTCCTTGGTGTGCATGTCGATGCAGAAGGCGCAGTGGTTGATCTGGGAGGCGCGGATCTTCACCAGCTCGTACAGCTTGGGGTCGAGCCCCCGCCGGGCCGCGGCGTCCAGCCGGACCATCGCCTTGTAGACCTCGGGGGCGTGCTCGGCCCAGGCCAGCCGGGCGGGCACCTCGGAGGCGTACTCCACGTCCGTGCCGCCCGTGCCGCCCGTGTGGTTCGCGCGTTTCGTGTCATCGGTGTGCGTCGTCATGCCCTCGACCCTAGGAGCGAAGCAGCCCACGGGTATGGTCCATTTCCATGCCGGAACCCTGGGCCACTCTGGGCATCGACCTGCACCTGGAACCATCCGGACCGGGCCTGCGCCGCGGCCTGACGAACGCCCTGCGGGAGGCGGTCCGCACCGGCCGCCTCGCCCCGGGCACCCGGCTGCCCTCCTCCCGCGCCCTCGCCGCCGACCTCGGCGTCGCCCGCAACACCGTCGCCGACGCCTACGCCGACCTCGTCGCCGAGGGCTGGCTCACCGCCCGCCAGGGCTCCGGCACCCGCGTCGCCGACCGCGCGGTCGTCCCGCCGGCCGCTCCGGCCGGCCGCCCCCGCCCGCACACCGGCCCCCGCTACGACCTGCGGCCGGGCCGCCCCGACCTCGCCTCCTTCCCCCGCGCCGAGTGGCTGAAGGCCGCCCGCCGCGCCCTCGCCGCGGCCCCGTACGACGCCCTCGGCTACGGCGATCCCCGGGGCCGCCCCGAACTGCGCGCCGCGCTCGCCGGCTACCTCGCCCGGGTCCGGGGCGTGCGCGCCGACCCCGAACGGGTCCTGGTGTGCGGCGGGTTCGCCCACGGCCTGGAGACGCTCGGCGCGGTCCTCAAGGCGCGCGGCGTCCACACCGTGGCCGTCGAGTCGTACGGCCTGGACGTGCACCGGGACCTGCTGACCGCGGCCGGCCTGCGCACCGAACCGCTGCCCTTCGACGAGCGGGGCACCGACCCGCGGCCGTCCGCGGACGCCGGCGCCGTGCTGCTCACCCCCGCCCACCAGTTCCCGATGGGCGTGCCCCTGCACCCCGACCGCCGGGCGGCCGTCGTGGACTGGGCGCGGCGCACCGGCGGGGTCGTCCTGGAGGACGACTACGACGGCGAGTTCCGCTACGACCGCCAGCCCGTCGGCGCCCTCCAGGGCCTGGACCCCGACCGCGTGGTCTACCTCGGCACCGCCAGCAAGTCCCTCGCCCCCGGTCTGCGGCTGGCCTGGGCGGTCCTGCCGCCGGGGCTCGCCGAGGAGGCGGCGGCCGCCAAGGGCGCCGTCGACATCTGCGGGGTGCTGGACCAGCTGACCCTCGCCGAGTTCCTCGCCTCGGGCGCCTACGACCGCCATGTGCGCGCCGCCCGCCTGCGCTACCGCCGCCGCCGGGACGCCCTGGTCGGCACCGTCGCCGCCCACGCCCCCGAGGTCCGCGTCACCGGTATCGCGGCCGGCCTGCACGCCGTGCTGCGGCTGCCGCCCGGCACCGAGCGGCCGGTGGTCCAGGCGGCGGCCTGGCACGGCCTGGCCCTGTACGGCCTGTCCCTCTTCCGCCACCCGGAGGCGGGAACCGAACCGCTCGACGCCGTCGTCGTCGGCTACGGCACCCCGCCCGACCACGCCTGGGCGGGGGCCCTCGACGCCCTGCGCAGGGCACTGCCGTAAAGTCCGCTCCCGGTCATGCGCGTACGCCGAACGGGTATACGGCGGTGCGCGCGCCCGGAACGGAACGACGAGGGGGAGACGGGACATGGCACCGGTACGGCGACGGCTGAGGTCGAGCACCGTGGTGCTCGGCGGTATGGGAGTGCTCGCGGCGGCCCTGTCGGCGTGCGGCTCGGACCCCGACCGCCGCTGCGTGGACCGCGACAGCTACACCCTCGACGGCTACAAGGTCATCGCGGACAAGAACTGCAAGTCCACCGGCTCGTCCGGCGGTTCCTCCGGTTCCCACGGCAAGGGCCGCAAGAAGTCCGGCACCGGCACCGGCACCAGCACCGGCACCAGGGCGGACGCCGCCTGGTACTACGACGCCGACGTCCGCCGCGGCTACGCGGAAGGCGGCACCTTCGACCGCGACGAGGCCGTCGACCGCGGCGGCTTCGGCTGCTCCGGCTCCGGCAGCGGCGGCGGCTGACCGCGCCGCCCGGACGAGGACCACCCGTGGAACGCCGCACGATCACCCCCCGCCCCGGCTGGCAGCAGACCGTCGAGGAACAGGGGCTGATCTACCCCCTCACCCGCCACCCCGACGGCTCCCTGCGCCCCTACTGGGACGAGAGCGCCTACTACGTCTTCTCCCTCCCGGAGGTCGAGGCGCTGGAGGAGACCGTCGAGGAGCTGCACCGCATGTGCCTGGCGGCAGCCGCCCACATCGTCGCCGAGGACCGCTTCGCCGACCTCGGCATCACCGACCCGCGCGTGGCGGAGGCGGTCGCCGAGGCATGGCACCGCCGCGCCGAACTCCCCTCCCTCTACGGCCGCTTCGACCTGCGCTACGACGGCACCGGCCCGGCCAAGCTGCTGGAGTACAACGCCGACACGCCCACCTCCCTCGTCGAGGCCGCCTCCCCCCAGTGGTTCTGGATGGAGGAACGCTTCCCCGGCGCCGACCAGTGGAACTCCCTCCACGAGCGCCTCGTCGACGCCTGGCGGAAGCAGGCCGGCCTCCTCCCGCCCGGCAGCCCCCTGTACTTCGCCCACTCCTCCGCCGACGAACTCGGCGAGGACCTCATGACGGTCGCCTACCTGAAGGAGACCGCCGAGCAGGCGGGCCTGGACACCGACTGGATCTCCATGGAGGAGATCGGCTGGGACCGCCTCTCCGGCCGCTTCGTCGACAACCGGCTCCGCTTCATCCGCAGCATCTTCAAGCTCTACCCCTGGGAGTGGCTCACCACCGACCGCTTCGCCGGCCACGTCCTGGACACCCTCGACAACGGCGGCGGCACCGGCACCACCCTGTGGATCGAACCGGCCTGGAAGATGCTCCTCAGCAACAAGGCCCTCCTGGCGATCCTCTGGGAGCTGTACCCCGGACACCCCCACCTCCTCCCCGCCTATCTGGACGGCCCCCGCGAGCTGGCCCGCACCACCGGCTGGGTCACCAAGCCCCTCCTCGGCCGCGAGGGAGCCGGCGTCACCGTCCACGCACCCGGCACCGCCCCCGCCCCGCGCCCCGAGCCCTGCTGCCACCAGGAGCTGGCCCCCCTGCCGGCCTTCGACGGCAACCACACCGTCCTCGGCGCCTGGGTCGTCGAAAACGAGGCGGCCGGCCTCGGCATCCGCGAGTCGTCGGGCCTGGTGACCGACGAGTACGCCCGCTTCCTGCCGCACGTGATCCTCTGAGCCCCGCCGCGCCGCCTCCTCACGGTCCCGTGGGACGCCTTTCCGGGGACGCGGTCGACAACAAGGTGATACGGTACGTATCGTCTCGCTACGTGGCGGGGCGCCGGACCACCGGAAGCCCCTGGAGGAGCGCCATGGACCGATTCGTCGACGCGGCACCCGGCATACGCCTGTGGGCCGAGGACCGCGGCGCCCCGGACGCGCCCCCGCTCCTGCTGATCATGGGCGCCCAGGCGTCCGGCATCGGCTGGCCGGACGGACTCGTCGGCCTGCTGGCCGCCCACCACCGCGTCATCCGCTACGACCACCGCGACACCGGCCGCTCCACCTGGGCCTTCGACCGGCAGCCCTACCCGATCACCACCCTCGCGGACGACGCCCTCGCCGTGCTGGACGCCTTCGGTGCCGAACGCGCCCACGTCGTCGGCCTGTCCCTGGGCGGCATGCTCACCCAACTCCTCGTCGCCGACCATCCCGAACGCCTGCTCACCGCGACCCTGATCGGCACCGGCGCACTCAGCACCGCTCCCTACACCCACCCGGACGGAACCCGCACCCCGCCCGAGGAACTCCCCGGCATCGACCCCCGCCTGCTGGAACTCTGGTCCCGCCCCGTGACCGACCAGGGCCCGGAAGCCGAAGTGGAACGGCGGACCGACCACTGGCGCGTGCTCGGCGGCGACCAACTCCCCTTCGACCCGGAGTACTTCCGCGCCCTGGAACGCAGGGTCATCGAACACACCGGACACCACGCGACCAGCACCGCGCACGCCCGGGCCGACCCCTCCGGCATGCTCCGCACCGAGCACCTGGCCCGCACCACGGTGCCCACCCTCGTCATCTCCGCCCCGGCCGAACCGGTCTACCCGCCTCCGCACGCCCACCACCTCGCCCAGGCGATCCACGGAGCCCGCCTCGTCGAGATCCCCGGCATGGGCCACGCGCTGCCTCCCGAGGTGCATGCCCCGCTCGCCACCGCGATCCTCGACCACACCGCCGGACGCCGGTACGAGGCACCCGCCGGCCCGCATCATGGACGCCGGCACGCCGCACCACCGGCCGCCCGGTAGGCTGACCACGGGCCGTGACTGGCGCGCTGGGATGGGACCGACCATCGGGGAGCGGCCCCCGGGCCCCGCGGGCCCGGTACGAGTGCCGTGCGCCTGGGCCGTACCGTGAACGCCGAACGCCACGTCCCGGAGGTCCCGATGTCCGCCGAGCAGCCGCTCTCCACCGCTTCCACCGCCTACCGCGCCGCCCTCGACGTGATCCGCGCCGTCGAGCCGCGCGTCGCCGACGCCATCGGCCAGGAGGTCGCCGACCAGCGCGAGATGCTCAAGCTGATCGCCTCCGAGAACTACGCCTCCCCGGCCACCCTCCTGGCGATGGGCAACTGGTTCAGCGACAAGTACGCCGAGGGCACCGTCGGCCGCCGCTTCTACGCCGGCTGCCGCAACGTCGACACCGTCGAGTCCCTCGCCGCCGAGCACGCCCGCGAACTCTTCGGCGCCCGCCACGCCTACGTCCAGCCGCACTCCGGCATCGACGCCAACCTCGTCGCCTTCTGGGCCGTCCTCGCCGACCGTGTCGAGGCCCCGTTCCTGGAGAAGACCGGCGCCCGCCAGATCAACGACCTGACCGAGGCCGACTGGGCCGAGCTGCGCCAGGCCTTCGGCAACCAGCGCATGCTCGGCATGTCCCTGGACGCCGGCGGCCACCTCACCCACGGCTTCCGCCCGAACATCTCCGGCAAGATGTTCGACCAGCGCTCCTACGGCACCGACCCGGCCACCGGCCTGATCGACTACGACGCCCTGCGCGCCCAGGCCCGCGAGTTCAAACCGCTGATCATCGTCGCCGGCTACTCCGCCTACCCCCGCCTGGTGAACTTCCGGATCATGCGCGAGATCGCCGACGAGGTCGGCGCCACGCTCATGGTCGACATGGCCCACTTCGCCGGTCTCGTCGCCGGCAAGGTCCTCACCGGCGACTTCGACCCGGTCCCGCACGCCCAGATCGTCACCACCACCACCCACAAGTCGCTGCGCGGCCCGCGCGGCGGCATGGTGCTGTGCGACGACTCCCTCAAGGACCAGGTCGACCGCGGCTGCCCCATGGTCCTCGGCGGCCCGCTCCCGCACGTCATGGCCGCCAAGGCCGTCGCCCTCGCCGAGGCCCGGCAGCCGTCCTTCCAGGACTACGCCCAGCGCATCGTCGACAACTCCCGCGCCCTCGCCGAGGGCCTGATGCGCCGCGGCGCCACCCTGGTCACCGGCGGCACCGACAACCACCTCAACCTGATCGACGTCGCCACCTCCTACGGCCTCACCGGCCGCCAGGCCGAGGCCGCCCTCCTGGACTCCGGCATCGTCACCAACCGCAACGCCATCCCCGCCGACCCCAACGGCGCCTGGTACACCTCCGGCATCCGCGTCGGCACCCCCGCCCTGACCACCCGGGGCCTGGGCACCGCCGAGATGGACGAGATCGCCGCCCTCATCGACCGCGTCCTGACCACCACCGAGCCGGGCACCACCAAGTCGGGCGCCCCCTCGAAGGCGGCCCACGTCCTGGACCCGAAGGTGGCGGAGGAGATCGCCCAGCGGGCCACGGACCTGGTGGCGGCGTTCCCGCTCTACCCGGAGATCGACCTCGGCTGACCCCTCGGCGGGACGCTGCCCCCTCCGTGACCGGTCCGGCCGGTTCACAGATCGACCAGTTCCTGCCGTGGCTCCTCCCGCGGCGGTCCGGCCTTGCGCCGGGCCGCCGCGCGGCATATCAGCAGCATGCCGCCGGCCCCGGCGGCCAGGCCCGCCGCCGCCCACCGGACACCGGCCGCCCCGGGACCGGCGCCGCCCTCGGCCGATCCGCCCGCAGGGGAGCCGCCCACCGGGACGTCCCCCGCCGCGGCCCGGTCCTCCGGCTCACCGAGCAGCCCCTCCCGGTCCAGCCGCGCGAAGACCGGACGAGGTGCGCGGTGCCAGCGGATGTCGTCGTCCTCGACCTCCGGCGAGGGATCGGACCGCACCCACGGTGTGCCGTCCTCGGCGACGAACAACTGGTCCTGCCGGTGCACGGCCACATCACCACCCGGTGGCCGGCGCGTCTGCGGCCAGCCCCCGACCCCCGTCAGGCCCCAGACCACGGTGATCCGCACCTTCGGATACCCGCCCTCGGCCCACGCCCCCGGCACCCGCTCCGTCCCGGTGTACGCCGGCTGGAGCAACTGCCACAGGGCGGCGAAACGCGGCTCCCCGGACCGCACGGTGCTCGTCCTGCCCGTGGGGGAGACCAGCAAGGCCAGGTCGGGTACGTCCCGGCCCGGCGCCGGCCCGGCCGCCCCGGCCACCGGCACCCCCGGCGGAGCCGCCGTCTCCTCGCTCCCCGGCGAGACCAGGAGCACGCTCGCCCGTCCTCCCGCCGCGGCGGGGAGCGCCCCCCACAGGACCAGGACCAGCGTCGCCGTCCATGCCCCCAGCCCCGCCGCGTACCACCGGGCCCCGCTCCTCCAGTCACGCATCCGAACCCCCCACCAGACCGGCCGGTCCCCGTGCGGCCCGCCGCGCGGGCCGCCTGTCGCTTCTGGTACACCGCCCGGCCCGCCGGGGTTCCCGCCCCGCACGCCCTATTCCGGGAATCCGCCGGTCGGCCGCTGTTCCGGGAATCCGCCGGTCGGCCGCTGTTCCGGGAATCCGCCGGTCGGCCGCTGTTCCGGGGAACCACCGGACGGCCGCTCCAGCGACCTCGCGATCTCGGCCGCCCGCGCCTTCGACGCCACCCCCTCCAGCCGCAGCGTCACGGCCCTGCCCCCACCCTCGCCCGAGGACACCCACAGCAGCGTCGGCCCGGCCGTGCGCTCCTCGCGGACGTAACGCCTGCCGTCCGCGTCCACCAGCCAGAGGCCCAGCAGGTGCGGCCGGGCGAACCACAGCGCCGGATCCGCCATGCCGCCGGCCGGGGCGCCCCCACCGAGCGAAATCGTCTCCGGCTGCTCGCGCACGGTCTTGGTGAAGCCGATGTCCAGGCGGGCCCGGTACTCGTCCAGCCGGACCGTGCCCCCCGGCTCGCGCCAGCACAGGCTCACCAGGGACCCCTCGTACGGCAGGCCGCTCACCGCCACCGCGTCCGGCTCGCCCAGCGCGTCCGGCACCAGCGGGACGAATCCGGCCCGCCGCCCGGCCTCGGCCAGGGACACCGGCCGGCCGCAGCCGGGCACCCCGGCACCCGGCGAGGGCACCGCCGACGGGTCGTACCGCACCTCCACCCCGCCGAAGCCGAACCAGTCGGACACCGCCGCCCGCACCGGGGGCGTGAACGCGAGCACCGTCAGCAGCCCGCACAGCGCCGCCGTCAGCGACCGCCACCGGGCCCGCGCCCAGTGCCGCACCGCCCGCAGCCGCCCACCGGCCCCCGCCGGCCCGGCCGCCGGCACCGGCACAGGCACCCGCTCGGCCAGTATCTGCGCCAGCACCCGCTCGGCCATCGACTCGGTCCCGGCCTCGCCCGGACCGTCCAGCGACCGCCCCAGCGCCGTCAGCTCCGCCCGCAACCGGGCCGCCTCCGCCCGGCGGCGCGCGGCGCCGCCACCGTCGTACGCCTCACCCACGCTCCTCGCCTCCCTCCCGGGGCCCGGCGTCCGGCAGCAGCCTGGCCAGCTTGCGCAGGGCGCGGTTGAGCCGGGACTTCACCGTCCCCCGGGGCCAGCCCAGGGCCTGGGCCGTCTCCGGCTCGTCCATCTCCAGCAGATAGCGGTAGGTGACGACCAGGCGGTGCTCCTCGCTCAGTTTCTCCAGGGCGGCCAGCAGCACCGCGCGGCGCTCCGAGCGCAGCGTGGCCACCGCCGGGTCCGCCGACTCCGGTATCAGCGGCTCCGCCTCCGCGAACGCCGCCTCACGCCCGGCGAGCGTCCGCTGACGCGCCGCCGTGCGCACGCTGTTCCTCGCCTCGTTGGCGACGATCGCCAGCAGCCACGGCTTGAACGCCATCCCGTCCTTGAACCGGCCCAGCGCGCAGTACGCCTTGACGAAGGCCTGCTGCACCACGTCCTCCGCGTCCGCTCCCGCCCCCAGCGCGGCGGCCGCCCTGAGCGCGAGCCCCGTATGGGCCCGCACCAGCTCCGCGTACGCCTCCGTCTCCCCGGCGCGTACGCGTGCGATCACCGCGGCCTCGTCGACGGTGCGGCCCCCCTCCCGCGTCCTCACACTCTTGTTACACCGCCGGGCACGGATCGGTTCCCACCTGTTTCGGGCCAGTTCCGGACAGACCCCCGAGACCTGAGAGAATGATGAGCATGGCCTCTGATCGATCCCGCGTGCTCTCCGGAATCCAGCCCACCGCCGGTTCGTTCCACCTCGGCAACTACCTCGGCGCCGTCCGCCAGTGGGTGGCCCTGCAGGAGACCCACGACGCGTTCTACATGGTCGTCGACCTGCACGCGATCACGGTTCCGCAGGACCCGAAGGAGCTGCGCGCCAACACCCGGCTCGCCGCCGCCCAGCTGCTCGCCGCCGGGCTCGACCCCGAGCGCTGCACGCTGTTCGTCCAGAGCCACGTCCCCGAGCACGCCCAGCTCGCCTGGGTCATGAACTGCCTCACCGGCTTCGGCGAGGCCGGCCGCATGACCCAGTTCAAGGACAAGGCCGCCAAGCAGGGCGCCGACCGCGCCTCCGTCGGCCTGTTCACGTACCCGGTCCTCCAGGTCGCGGACATCCTCCTCTACCAGGCGCACGAGGTCCCGGTCGGCGAGGACCAGCGCCAGCACATCGAGCTGACCCGCGACCTCGCCGAGCGCTTCAACGGCCGCTTCGGCGAGACGTTCACGGTCCCGAAGCCGTACATCCTCAAGGAGACGGCGAAGATCTACGACCTCCAGGACCCGACGGTCAAGATGAGCAAGTCGGCCTCCACGCCGAAGGGCCTCATCAACCTCCTCGACGAGCCGAAGACCACCGCCAAGAAGGTCAAGAGCGCGGTCACCGACACCGACACCGTGATCCGCTACGACGTGGTGGACAAGCCGGGCGTCAGCAACCTCCTCACCATCTACTCGACCCTCACCGGGGCGGGCATCGGGGAGCTGGAGGAGAAGTACGCCGGCAAGGGCTACGGCGCGCTCAAGACGGACCTCGCCGAGGTCATGGTCGAGTTCGTCACGCCCTTCCGGGAGCGCACCCAGCAGTACCTGGACGACCCGGAGACGCTGGACTCGATCCTGGCCAAGGGCGCGGAGAAGGCGCGTGCCGTCGCCGCGGAGACCCTCTCCCAGGCGTACGACCGGGTGGGTTTCCTGCCCGCCAAGCACTGACCGCGCACGACCCCGGCGCGGGGCACCACCTGTTGCCGCACATCACCACGGCTGCGCCTGCCCGAGGCGCGGTCGTGGCCGTACAGTCGATAACCGAGGGGCCGCGCCCGCGGCCCCTCCTGCCCGCCGTCACGGCGCGCAGCGCCGACAGAACGACAGGAGACGACGTGGGGACCGTAACGATCGGCGTGTCGATCGCGGTCCCGGAGCCGCACGGCAGCCAGCTCCAGCAGCTGCGCGCGGGCTTCGGCGACGCCGCGGCTCACGGCATCCCCACGCACGTCACCCTGCTGCCGCCGACGGAGGTCGACGAGGCGGCGCTGCCCGCGATCGAGGCACATCTGGCGGAGGTGGCGGCGGCCGGCCGGTCCTTCCCGATGCGGCTGTCCGGCACCGGCACCTTCCGTCCGCTGTCGCCGGTGGTCTTCGTGCAGGTCGTGGAGGGCGCCGAGGCGTGCACCTGGCTGCAGAAGCAGGTCCGCGACGCCTCCGGTCCCGTCGCCCGCGAGCTGCAGTTCCCGTACCACCCGCACGTCACGGTGGCGCACGGCATCGACGACGCGGCGATGGACCGCGCCTTCGAGGAGCTCGCCGACTACGAGGCCGAGTGGCCCTGCACCGGCTTCGCCCTGTACGAGCAGGGCGCCGACGGGGTGTGGCGCACGCTGCGCGAGTTCCGCTTCGGCAGGCCCGTGGTCCCGCCACAGGCGGGCCGGGACCGGCGCGGCACCCTGCCGGCGCGCTAGACCGGCGCGGCACCCTGCCGGCGCACCGGACCGGTACGGCCGGGCCTACACGGGCAGCCGCCGGAACACGGCCCGCGGCAGATGCCGTACGGCCGACATCACCAGGCGCAGCGAGCCGGGCACCCACACCGTCTCCGAGCGGCGCCGCAGGCCCAGCTCGATGGCGGCGGCGACCGCCTCCGGAGTGGTGGCGAGCGGCGCCTCCTCCAGCCCGGCGGTCATCCGCGACCGCACGAATCCGGGGCGTACGACCATGACGTGCACGCCCGTGCCGTACAGCGCGTCGCCCAGCCCCTGCGCGAAGGCGTCCAGGCCGGCCTTGCTGGAGCCGTAGATGAAGTTGGCGCGGCGGGCCCGCTCGCCGGCGACGGAGGAGAGCACGACCAGGGAGCCGTGCCCCTGGGCCTGGAGCGCGGCGGCGCACACCAGGCCCGCCGAGACCGCGCCGGTGTAGTTGGTCTGCGCGACCCGCACGGCGCCGGCCGGCTCCCGCTCGTCGTGCGCCTGGTCGCCGAGGATCCCGAAGGCGAGCAGCACCAGGTCGATGTCGCCCTCGGCGAAGACCTTGCCGAGCACCGCCTCGTGGGAGTCCGGATCGAGCGCGTCGAAGGCGACGGTGCGCACCTCGGCGCCCAGGCCGCGCAGGTGGTCCGCGGCCTGCGCCAGGGCGGGCGACGGGCGCCCGGCCAGCCACACCGTGCGGGTGCGGCGGGCGACGAGACGGCGGACGGTGGCCAGCGCGATCTCGGACGTACCGCCGAGGACGAGCAGGGACTGGGGGATGCCGAAGGCGTCCTTCACGGCAGCTCCTAAGGGGTGGGTCGGCGGGTCCTGAAGGGGGGAGTCGGCAGGGCCTGAAGGGTGGGTCGGCGGGGCCTGAAGGGTGGGTCGGCAGGGCTGAAGGGTGGGTCGGCGGGATCTGAAGGGGGGCGGCGGGGCCTGAAGGGTGAGCTGGCAGGGCCTGAAGGGGGGCGGCGGGGCCTAAAGGGTGAGCCGGCGGGACAGGTCCGAGGTGAACACCCCGCGCGGGTCGATCCGCGCGCGCAGCGCGCGGAAGTCGTCCAGGCGCGGGTACATCGCGGCGAGCAGGTCGGGCCGCAGCCGGGAGTCCTTGGCGAGGTACACCCGTCCGCCGGCGGCGGCGACCTCCTCGTCCAGCTCGTCGAGGAAGGCGCCGAGGCCGGGCAGCCCGGCCGGGATGTCCAGGGCGAGCGTCCAGCCGGGCACGGGGAAGGAGAGCCAGCCCGGGTCGGCGTCCCCGAACCGCTTGAGGACGGCCAGGAAGGACGGGCAGCGGTGCTCGGAGATGCGCCGCACGATCCGGCGCAGGGCGTCCTCCTGCCCGTAGCCCACGACGAACTGGTACTGCACGAAGCCGCCGCGGCCGTAGACCCGGTTCCAGTGGGGGACGCCGTCCAGGGGGTGGAAGAAGGCGGAGATCCGCTGGAGCCGGCCGGTGCGCGCACGGGGCGCCTTGCGGTACCAGACCTCGTTGAACAGGCCCACGGTGGTGCGGCTCAGCAGGCCCTCCGGCACGCGGGCGGGGGCGGCCGGGAAGCGGGAGGTGCGGAAGGCCAGCGGGTTCCTGCGCGCACGGGCGCCCCGCGGCAGGGCGTCCAGGGGGGCGTGGTCGCCGCGGGTGAGGACCGCGCGGCCGGTCGCCGCGCCCCGGGCGAGCAGGTCGATCCAGGCGACCGAGTAGCGGTAGCGGTGGTCGGTGGCGGTGAGGCGGTCCATCAGGTCGTCGAGGTCGGTGGCGCGCTCGGTGTCGACCGTCATCAGCGCCGTCTGGACCGGCTGGAGCCGCACCGTCGCGGTGAGGATCACGCCGGTCAGGCCCATGCCGCCCGCGGTGGCGTCGAACAGGGGGGTGCCGGGGCGCACGGAGTGGACCTCGCCGTCGGCGGTGAGCAGTTCCAGGGCCAGGACGTGGCGGGAGAAGGAGCCCGAGACGTGGTGGTTCTTGCCGTGGATGTCCGCGCCGATCGCGCCGCCGACGGTGACGTAGCGGGTGCCGGGCGTCACCGGCACGAACCAGCCCAGCGGCAGCAGCACCTCCATCAGGCGGTGCAGGGAGACGCCCGCGTCGCACAGCACGGTGCCGCCGTCGGCGTCGATCGCGTGGATGCGGTCCAGGCCCGTCATGTCGAACACGGCGCCGCCCGCGTTCTGCGCCGCGTCCCCGTACGCCCGCCCCAGGCCCCGCGGGATGCCGCCGCGGGCCCCGCACTCCCGGACCGCCGCCGCGGCCTCCTCGTACGTCCGGGGGCGGATCAGCCGGGCGGCGGTGGGGGCGGTGCGGCCCCACCCGGTGACGGAAACGGTGGTGTCGGCAGACATGGCGGTGACCGTATCGCCCCGGAATGATCGATTGGTTGCGGACATGACCTCCCTACCCGAAATGGGTGATTAATGGGATGTCGCTCAATAGTGCCGGAGTTTTGCCGGAGTTCCCGCGGTGCCGGGGTGAACAGTGAGTCCACATGGACGACCAGGACGACCAGACCACCCAGATCGGCTGCCAGGCCGTCGACCGTCGGACCAGCGGTTCCCGGACCGTCGACCGTCGGACCAGCGATTGCCGGACCGTCGACCGTCGGACCGGTGATTGCCAGGCCGCCGACCGTCGGACCGGTGATTGCCAGGCCGCCGACCGTCGGACCGGTGATTGCCAGGCCGCCGACCGTCGGACCAGCGGCTGCCGGGCCGTCGACCGTCAGACCATGGACCACCGGATCGTGACCGCGCTCAGGGCGTGCGGCGGCGACCCGCGGGTGGCCGGTGCCGCACGTGCCCTGTCCTGGGCGGGGGAGCACGGCGCGCTGTGGCTCGCCGCGGGCCTCACGGGGGCCGCCGCGGACGGCGCGCGGCGCGGCGCCTGGCTGCGCGGAACCGCGCTCGTCGCGGGCGCGCACCTCGTCAGCATGGGCGTGAAACGGCTCGTGCGCCGCCCGCGCCCCGCGCACGTCGAGCCGCTGGTGAGCACCGCCGGCCGGCACTCCTTCCCCAGCTCGCACGCCACCTCGGCCGCGGCGGCGGCCGTCGCCTTCGGGGCGCTCGGCGCGCACGCCGTGCCGCCGCTCGCCGCCGCGGTGTGCCTCTCCCGCCTGGTCGCCGGCGTCCACTACCCCTCGGACGTCGCGGCGGGCGCGGCCCTCGGCGCGCTCACGGCCCGGCTCGGCGCCCGCTGGATGCGGGGAGGCGTCCGTGGCTGACACGACGATCCTGCGCCAGCGCACCCCCCAGGAGCAGCCGCCCGCCCCGCCCCGCCCCGGCAACCTGCTGACCGGCCTGCTGAGGACCGCCCGCCCCCGGCAGTGGGTGAAGAACGTCCTCGTCGTCGCCGCCCCGGCCGCCGCCGGCGAACTCTTCACCCGCCACGCCCTGAGCCGGCTGGCCCTCGTCTTCGCCCTGTTCACCGCCTGCGCCGCCGCCGTCTACCTCGTCAACGACGCCCGCGACGCCGACGCCGACCGCGCCCATCCCGTCAAACGCCACCGCCCGGTCGCCGCCGGACAGGTCCCCGTCCCCGTCGCCTACGCCGTCGGCGGCGCCCTCATGGTCGTGGCGCCCGCCGCCGCGGCCTGGCTCTGCTCGCCGTCCGTCGCGGCCCTCCTGGCGGCGTACACGGGCCTCCAACTGGCGTACTGCGTCAGCCTCAAGCACGTCCTGGTCGTCGACCTCGCCGTCGTCACCACCGGCTTCCTGATGCGGGCGGTGGTCGGCGGACTGGCCCTGGGCATCCCCCTGTCGCGCTGGTTCCTGATCACCACCGGGTTCGGCGCGCTGTTCATGGTGTCGGCCAAGCGCTACTCCGAGGCCGTGCAGATGGCCGGGAAAGCGGGCGCCACGCGCGCGCTGCTCACCGAGTACACCACCGGCTACCTCCGCTTCGTCTGGCAGCTCGCCGCCGGGGTCGCCGTCCTCGCCTACTGCCTGTGGGCCCTGGAGGAGGGCGGGGTCCCGCACGCCAGCGTGCTGCCCTGGCGGCAGCTGTCCATGGTCGCCTTCATCCTCGCCGTCCTGCGCTACGCCGTCTTCGCCGACCGCGGCACCGCCGGCGAACCCGAGGACGTCGTCCTGCGCGACCGCGCGCTCACCGCCATCGGCCTGGTGTGGGCGGCGATGTACGGCCTGGCGGTGGTCAATTGGTAGGTCGCCGGCGCGAGGTGGCCTGGTTCGCCGCGGCCGGGCTCGTGGCCTACGCCGCCGACCTCGCCCTCTTCACGTACCTGCGCGGCCCCGCCGGCCTCGGCCCGCTCACCGCCAAGGCGCTGGCCTTCGTCGCGGGCTGCTCGGTCGCCTACGCGGGCAACGCGCTCGGTACCTACCGGCACACCCGCGTCCGGGGCCTGCGCCCCTACGCCCTGTTCGTCGCGGTGAACCTCGCCGGGGCCGCCGTCCAGCTCCTGTGCCTCGCCGTGAGCCACTACGGCCTCGGCTGCACCTCCCAGCGCGCCGACACCGTCTCCGGAGCGGTCGTCGGCATGGCACTGGCCACCCTCCTGCGTTTTTGGGGCACTAGAACACTGGTCTTCCGCACCGGGCGGTCCGGGGGACACACCCGGGCACGGACGGAACGCACCGAGCGCACCGAGCGCACCGAGTCCACAGACCGGACAGGGCAGGCAGGGCAGGCAGGGCAGGCAGGACGGACGGAGCGGGCAGGGGGCAGGGTCGGAACATGGACTGGCTGAAGAAGCTCCCCGTCGTGGGACCGTGGGCGGCGCGGCTGATGGCCACGCACGCGTGGCGGTCGTACGAGCGGCTGGACCGGGTGAAGTGGACGCGGCTGGCCGCCGCGATGACGTTCACCAGTTTCGTCGCGCTGTTCCCGCTGCTGTCCCTGGCCGCGGCCGTCGCCGCCGCCACCCTCAGCACCGAGCAGCAGGAACGGCTCCAGGACAAGATCGCCGAGCAGGTGCCCGGCATCGCCGACCAGCTGGACATCGAGGGCCTGGTGCAGAACGCCGGCACCGTCGGGGTGATCGCGGGCGCCCTGCTGCTGTTCACCGGCATCGGCTGGGTCGACTCCACGCGAGGCTGCCTGCGCGCGGTGTGGGAGCTGCCCGACGAGGAGGAGAACCCGGTCCTGCACCGGGCCAAGGACGCCGGCATCCTGATCGGCCTCGGCGGCGCGCTCCTGGTCACCATCGCCATCTCCACCGTCGCCTCCGCGATGGTCGGCTGGATCATCCGCCAACTGGGCATGGCCGACGGCGGCTTCGGCGGCGTCCTGCTGTACGTCGCCGCGTTCGCCGTCGCCGTCCTCGCCGACTTCCTGGTCCTGCTGTACGTGCTGACCCTGCTGCCCGGCGCCGAACCGCCGCGCCGCCGCCTGCTGGTGGCGGCGCTGACCGGGGCGGTCGGCTTCGAACTGCTGAAACTCCTGCTGAGCAGCTACATGCAGGGCGTCGCCGCGAAGAGCATGTACGGGGCCTTCGGCGTCCCCGTCGCCCTGCTGCTGTGGATCAACTTCACCTCGAAACTGGTGCTGTTCTGCGCCGCGTGGACGGCGACGGGGAGCAAGGAGGAGACGGGGGAGACGGGGGAGGCCGGAGGAAACGGGGAGTCCGGGGAGGGCCCCGGCGTCACCGGCGCCGGCGCACCAGGTCCGGCAGCGGCCAGCGGCGGTTGACGAGGAACGCGCCGCCCGCGAGCAGCGCCAGCACCCCGCCGGCGACCGCCAGCGCGATCCCCATGCCCCCGGTGCCGGAGGCGGTCGAGGCGCTCGCCACCGCCTGGGCGCCCGCCGCACCCTGACCGGCACCCGTGCCGCCGGCCTCACCGGAGGCCCCGCCGCCCGGCTTCCCGTCGGTCTGCGCGCTCCTCGGGGGCACCAGCTCGCCCACCGGCTCGACCTTCCCGGCCGCCTTGAACCCCCAGTCGAACAGGCGGGCGGTCTCCTTGTAGACCTCGTTGTGCTCCTTCTTCTCCGGGTTCATCACGGTGACGAGCAGCACCTTGCCGTTGCGCTCGGCGACGCCGGTGAAGGTGGCGCCCGCGTTGGTGGTGTTGCCGTTCTTCACCCCGGCGATGCCCTGGTAGACGTCCGTGTCGTAGTCACCGGTCAGCAGCCGGTTGGTGTTCTGGATCTCGAAGGACTCGCGGACCGTCTTGCCCTTCTTGTCCTTCTTCGTCTCGCCCGGGAACCGGGCGCGGACCGTCGAGCAGTACTCCCGGAAGTCCTTCTTCTGGAGCCCGGAACGGGCGATCAGCGTCAGGTCGTACGCGGAGGAGACCTGCCGCGGCGCGTCGTAGCCGTCGGGGCTGACCACCTCCGTGTCGAGCGCCTGGAGCTCATCGGCGTGCGCGTTCATGTCCCGGACGGTCCTGGCCACGCCCTTGTTCATCGAGGACAGCACGTGCACCGCGTCGTTGCCGGAGCGCAGGAACACACCGAGCCACAGGTCGTGGACGGTGTACGTCTCGTTCTCCTTGATCCCGACCAGGCTGGAGCCGGCGCCGACGCCCGCGAGGTCCTCGGGCGTGACCTTGTACGTCATGGTCTTGGGGAACTTCGGCAGCAGCGTGTCCGCGAACAGCATCTTCAGCGTGCTGGCCGGGGCCAGCCGCCAGTGCGCGTTGTGCGCGGCGAGCACCTCGCCGGACTCGGCGTCGGCGACGATCCACGACCGGGCGGTGACGTCCTTGGGCAGCACCGGCACCCCGCTCGCCAGGTTGACCTGCGTTCCGGGCCGGCCGAGCCGGGCGCCGCCCACGGTGGACATCTGCGCCGGGGGAGTGGCCGACGGGCTCGCCCCGGGGCTCGGGGCCGCGTACGCGGCGGGAGCGGTCAGCGCGAGCGGCGCGGCGGTGGACAGGACGGCGACGGCGAGCGCCAGGGAACGCCTGGCGGTCTTCTGGGGTGCGGGCACGACCGAGAACGTACCTGCCGCGCGCGCCGAAGTCCCGCCCCCCTCCCCACCCCGGGCCCGGAACCGAACACGCGGCCGCGATACTGGAGGCATGCTGTGCTCATCCGGGGGACACCCCCCGGACCCCCGGCCGACCGCGGGTGCACGGCGCTGCGAGGAAAGGTTCGTTGTCGTGAAGCTCAGCCGCCCCGTCTCCTGGTTCCTGCTCGCCTTCGGGGTGTGGAGCTGGGTCATCTGGATCACTTTCGTCAAAAACCTGGTCAAGGACAGCAGCGGGCTCGCGTTCGAGGACGGGGACCCGACGGCCTACTTCTGGGTCCATCTGCTGCTCGCCGTCGTCTCCTTCGTATGGGGGACGGCCATCGGGGTCATCGGGTTGCGCGGAGTGCGCGCACTGCGCCGAACGTCATAGGCACCGAGCCGAACGTCACGGACGCCGTGTCATCGGCGTAACCGGCGTCCCAACAGAGGGGGTACGGACGGCATGGTGGTCGTCTTCGCGCTCGTCGCACTGCTGGTGCTCGCCGCCTTGGTGGCGGCCAACCTGTACGTGTGGCGGCGCCTGTTCCGCGACACTACTTGGGGCCCGGGGGCCGTGCGCCGCGCGGGCGCGGTGCTGGTCGCGGGCGGCTGGGTGCTGGCCGTGGGCGCGCTGGTCGCCGAGCGCACCGGCGCCCCGTTCACCCTCCAGCGGGTGCTGGCCTGGCCGGGCTTCCTGTGGCTGGCCCTGTCGATCTACCTGCTGCTGGCGCTGCTGGCGGGGGAGGCCGTACGGCCGCTGCTGCGCCGGTTCCTGGAGCGGCGGGACGCCTCCCGCGCGGACGGCGTGCGGCCCACCGCCCCGGTGCCCCCGGAGCGCGTACCGGCCGCCACCGCACCCCCCGCCACCCCGGAGCCGCCCTCCGCGCCCGACGGCACCTCAGGACCGCCCTCCGCGCCCGGCGCCACCCCGGAACCACCCCGCGCGCCCGGCGCCACCCCGGAGCCGCCCACCGCGCCCGAGGACCCGGCCGCGCGCCCCCTCGCCGCCCCCACCCGCCGCCTCTTCGTCTCCCGCGTCGTCGGCGGTGCCGCCGCCGCGGCGGCCGTCGGAACGGTCGGCCACGGCACGTACGGCGTCCTGCGCGGCCCCCGGGTGAAACGGGTCACCGTGCCGCTGGCCAAGCTGCCCCGCGCCGCGCACGGGTTCCGTATCGCCGTGGTCAGCGACATCCATCTGGGCCCGGTCCTCGGCCGGGGCTTCGCCCAGAAGGTCGTCGACACGGTCAACTCCACCCAGGCCGACCTGATCGCGGTCGTCGGCGACCTCGTCGACGGCAGCGTGAAGGACCTCGGCCCGGCCGCGGCGCCCCTCGCCCGGCTCAGCGCCCGCCACGGGGCGTACTTCGTCACCGGCAACCACGAGTACTTCTCCGGCGCCGGGCAGTGGGTCGAGGAGGTACGCCGCCTGGGCCTGCGCCCCCTGGAGAACGCCCGCACGGAGCTGCCCCACTTCGACCTCGCGGGCGTCAACGACGTGGCGGGCGAGGAGGAGGGCCAGGGCCCCGACTACGTCCGCGCCCTCGGCGACCGGGACCGCTCCCGCGCCTGCGTGCTCCTCGCCCACCAGCCGGTGCAGATCCACGAGGCCGTCGAGCACGGCGTCGACCTCCAGCTCTCCGGCCACACCCACGGCGGCCAGCTCTGGCCCGGCAACCTGATCGCGGGCGCCGCCAACCCGACCCTGGCGGGCCTGGAGCGCTACGGCGACACCCAGCTGTACGTCAGCCGCGGCGCGGGCGCCTGGGGCCCGCCCACGCGCGTGGGGGCCCCGTCCGACATCACGGTGATCGAACTGGCGTCACGCCGGGCCTGAGGGGCCGTCGGCGGGGCGTGCCGGCTCCTCCCCGGGGGCGGGGCGCTTCTGCGCCGGGTCCGGCAGCGCCTTCGTCATCCCCGGCAGGAAGTCCGTGAACAGTTCGTGCACCTCCCGCACGAGCGGGCGCAGCACCCGGAAGCGGGCCAGTGCCACACCCCGCGCGGTCAGGCGGGCGCCGCGCTCGGCGAGCCGGTAGCTGCGCGCGCGCCCTTCCGTCCGGTCGAAGATCCAGTAGAGGACGAGTCCCATCTGGGACAGCCACATCAACTCGGGCAGGATGTCCCGCAGTTCCCCGGGGACCTTGGTCTTCGCGCCCGCCAGCACCTCCCGGTGGACGCTGATCGCCTCCACGCGCGCGTGCTCCGACTCCGGGGAGAACGGGCTGAGCGGGCTGTCCGGGTCGGCGGCGTTCTTGAAGAACTGCACCGCGAACTCGTGGTAGGGCGCGGCGATGTCCAGCCACGCCTTCAGCACGCCCGCCAGCCGGGCCTCCAGGTCGGTCTCCCGGTCCAGGACCTCCCGGACCGCCACCTGGTGCTCGGCGGCGATCCGGTCGTAGAAGCCCTGGATCAGGTGCTCCTTGCCCGCGAAGTAGTAGTAGGCGTTGCCGACGGAGACCCCGGCCTCCTGGGCGATGGCCCGCATGGTCGTCCGGTCGTAGCCGCGCTCCTGGAACAGCCGCATGGCCGTCTCCAGGATGAGCGCGCGGGTCTGCTCGGACTTGCTGGGGGTGGCGCCGGTGTCGGGGCCGTCGTTCTTCGGGGGCACGGGAAGAGAGCCTAGCCAGTGGCGCAGGCGCCGCTGTCACAGCCCGGCGCCGTGTACGTCCAGCCGGTCCGCGGGTCGTAGGCCCACCCGTCCGCGCCGCGGTACGCCCTCCCGCCCCACTGGGCGCCCCGCCACTTGGCGGCGGCCAGGACGGCCCCCTTGGCGAGCAGAGCGCCCGACGGGGTGCTCAGCCGGTGGGCGAGCGGCCGGTACGCGCGCAGCGCCCACAGGGTGACGACCCAGGCGGCGGCGCCCCGGTAGACCTGCCCGGCGTCGCCGACGACGGTGATCTCGTCGAGGGTGGCGCGGTGGTCGAGGCCGGGGAACCGCCGCCGGGCCCCGGCGGACCCGGCCGGCACCAGGTCCAGCGGCACCAGCTGCGGCTGCCGTACGAGCCAGTCCCGCAGGAACGTGCACAGGGGGCACTCGGCGTCGTAGAGGACGGTGAGCCGGCGCACCGGGGCGCCGGCCGTCACGGGTGCCATCGGTTCAGGCCCCGGCCGTCGGGGCGACCCAGCCCTGCGGAGGGACGGGCGGCCGCTGTTCCCGCTCCATCACCCCGCGCCGCCGGATCCGGTTGAGGACGTACACGTTGGCCAGGTGCATCACGCCGAGCACCAGCAGCACCACGCCCAGCTTGGCCGACAGCGCCTCGAAGACGCCGCGCGCGTTCTCGATCGTCTCGTCACTGTCGAGGTAGAGGGCGACGAAGCCGAGGTTGACGAGGTAGAAGCCGACCACCAGGAGGTGGTTGACGGCGTCGGCGAGCTTCTCGTTGCCGTGCAGGACGTCCGCGAGGAAGGCCCGGCCGTTGCGGCTGAGCGTGCGGGCCACCCAGACGGTCAGCGCGATGCTGACCAGCAGGTAGATGACGTAGGCGATGACGGTGCGGTCCATGCCCCACCCCTTCTTGAACGCGTTCAAAACGCTGACGGGAATGACTCTAGACCCGTTTTTGAACGCGTTCAACCAAGGGGTGCGAGAGGTGGATCACGGTCGTCGGCCCAGCTCCGGCCGCTTGCCGTAGTCCGTGAGGCCGATGACGTTCCCCCATGGATCGGCGAACTCCACGGTCCAGCCGGTGGCGCCGGGGAACGGCTCGTCGAGCGGGGGGATGCCCGCCTCGCGCAGGGCGTCGGCGGCGGTGCGCGCGTCGGGCACCTCCAGCCAGACGCGGGGGGAGGGCCACAGCGGCGGGCGCCGGCCGAACTCCTCCTCGGCCCGCAGCAGCAGGCCGGGCGTCTCGCCGCCCACCTTCAGCAGGGCGATCCCGGCCTCGTCCAGCCGGAAGGCCACCGGGAACCCGGCGCGCTCGTAGAACGCCACGGCCTGATCGAGGTCCCCGACGGGCAGCAGTACGTTGTCGAAACCGAGCAGTTCGTACGACTCGTCATCTGACATGCCGTCAGAGTAGGGCGGGCGTCACCCGGTACCGGTGAGGTCAGTCCCGGTCGGCCGCCTGCTTCCGCCGTCCGGCCGCAAGGACCTCGGCGACGTCCAGCGTCACCTCGGCGCCGAGGGAGGCGGGGAGGGTGACCTTCTCGCCGGGGGAGTGGACGCGGTGTCCGGCGTACTCGCCGCCGACCGGGTCGGTGAGGACGTGCAGGCGCTGGTGCTTGCGGTCGACGATCAGGTAGACGGGGATCCGGGCGCCGGCGTAGGCGGCGACCTTGGTCTTCAGGTCGGACTTCCAGTTCTCCGAGGTGACCTCCAGGACGAGCCGGAAGGCGACCGGGTCGTAGCAGTTGTTCTCGACGAGGTGGTCGTCGATGTCGGCGTCGACGACGGCGAGGTCCGGGATCGCGTAGTCCTCGGTGCCGGTGGGCAGCCAGAGCCCGATGCCCTGGAGGACTTCGGTGGGGCCGTCGTCCAGTCCTGCTGCGAGGAAGGGGCGCATGAGCTTGGTCAGGGCGCGCGCGTGCGGGCCGTCCGGCGGCGGGGACACGAGGATCTGGCCTCCGATGATCTCGACGCGGTAGCCCGGAAGGCGGTCCATGAGACGGTTCGCCTCCGCGATCAGCGGACGGTCGCCGTGGGGCCGCTCGACGGATGCTGCGGACATCGCGTGCCTCCTGGGGGCTGGTGTCGAGAGCATCATCGTAGGCCGGGGGCCGCCCCCGGCGCCGTACGAGCCGCGTTCACCCGAGGGTGTGGCATATGCCCGAGGGCCCCGTCTCCGGCCGGAGACGGGGCCCTCGGGGACGTACGCGGCGTACGCGAACGGACCTCAGAAGCGGCGCGTGATCAGCGCCCGCTTCACCTCCGCGATCGCCTTGGTGACCTCGATGCCGCGCGGGCAGGCGTCCGTGCAGTTGAAGGTCGTGCGGCAGCGCCAGACGCCGTCGCGGTCGTTGAGGATCTCCAGGCGCTGCTCGCCGGCCTCGTCACGCGAGTCGAAGATGAAGCGGTGCGCGTTGACGATGGCGGCCGGGCCGAAGTACTGGCCGTCGTTCCAGAACACCGGGCAGGACGTGGTGCACGCGGCGCACAGGATGCACTTGGTCGTGTCGTCGAAGCGCTCGCGGTCCTCGGCGGACTGGAGCCGCTCGCGGGTCGGCTCGTTGGTGTCCTTCGTGATCAGGAAGGGCATCACGTCCCGGTACGCCTGGAAGAACGGCTCCATGTCGACCACGAGGTCCTTCAGGACCGTCAGGCCCTTGATGGGCTCGACCGTGATCGGCTTCTCCGGGTTGATGTCCTTGATCAGCGTCTTGCAGGCCAGACGGTTCTTGCCGTTGATCCGCATGGCGTCCGAGCCGCAGATGCCGTGGGCGCAGGAGCGGCGGAAGGTGAGCGAGCCGTCCAGGTCCCACTTGATCTTGTGGAGGCCGTCGAGGACGCGCTCCTTCGGGTCGATCTCCAGCTGGAAGTCTTCCCAGGTCGCCTCCGCCGAGACCTCCGGGTTGAACCGGCGGATGCGGAAGGTGACGGTGATGTAGGGGGAGTCGGCGAAACCGGGCTCCGGCTTGCCCGCCGAGTCCGCCTTGTCCAGAACAGGGGTAGCCATCAGTACTTACGCTCCATCGGCTGGTAGCGGGTCTGGACGACCGGCTTGTAGTCGAGGCGGACGGTCTCGGTGCCGTCGTCGCCGACCTCGCGGTACGCCATGGTGTGGCGCATGAAGTTGACGTCGTCGCGGTTCGGGTAGTCCTCGCGGTAGTGACCGCCGCGGGACTCCTTGCGGGCGAGTGCCGACACGGCCATGACCTCGGCCAGGTCCAGCAGGTTGCCCAGCTCGATGGCCTCCAGCAGGTCGGTGTTGAACCGCTTGCCCTTGTCCTGGATCGCCACGTTCTTGTAGCGCTCCCGCAGCTCGGCGATCTTCTCGACCGCCGTCTTGATCGTCTGCTCGGTGCGGAACACCATGACGTTGGCGTCCATGGTCTCCTGCAGCTCGCGGCGCAGCTCGGCCACCCGCTCGTTGCCGGTGGAGGAGCGCAGGCGCTCGATCTGGCCGACGACGAAGGACTCCGGGTCCTCGGGCAGCTCGACGAAGTCCGCCTTCTGGGCGTACTCGGCGGCGGCGATGCCGGCCCGCTTGCCGAAGACGTTGATGTCCAGCAGCGAGTTGGTGCCCAGGCGGTTGGCGCCGTGGACGGAGACGCAGGCGACCTCGCCGGCGGCGTACAGGCCCGGGACGACGGTGGTGTTGTCGGCCAGGACCTCGCCCATGACGTTGGTCGGGATGCCGCCCATGGCGTAGTGGGCGGTCGGCTGGATCGGGATCGGGTCCGTGTACGGCTCGATGCCGAGGTAGGTGCGCGCGAACTCGGTGATGTCCGGGAGCTTGGCGTCCAGCTGCTCCGGCGGCAGGTGGGTCAGGTCCAGGTAGACGTGGTCGCCCTCGGGACCGCAGCCGCGGCCCTCGCGGATCTCCGTGTAGATGGAGCGGGAGACGACGTCACGGGAGGCGAGGTCCTTCATGACGGGCGCGTACTTCTCCATGAAGCGCTCGCCGTCCTTGTTGCGCAGGATGCCGCCCTCACCGCGGGCGCCCTCGGTGAGCAGGATGCCCATGCGCCAGATGCCGGTCGGGTGGAACTGGAAGAACTCCATGTCCTCCAGCGGGATGCCCCGGCGGTAGACGGCGGCCTGGCCGTCACCGGTGAGGGTGTGCGCGTTGGAGGTGACCTTGAAGAACTTGCCGCAGCCGCCGGAGGCGTAGATCACGGACTTCGCCTGGAAGACGTGGATCTCGCCGGTGGCCAGCTCGTACGCCACGACACCGGCCGAGCGCTTGACGCCGTCGACCTCGGTGATGAGCTGGTCCAGGACGTAGAACTCGTTGAAGAACTCCACGCCCTCCTTGACGCAGTTCTGGTACAGCGTCTGGAGGATCATGTGGCCGGTGCGGTCCGCGGCGTAGCAGGACCGGCGGACCGGGGCCTCGCCGTGGTTGCGGGAGTGGCCGCCGAAGCGGCGCTGGTCGATGGTGCCGTTCGGGGTCCGGTTGAACGGCAGGCCCATCTTCTCCAGGTCGAGGACGGAGTCGATGGCCTCCTTCGCCAGGATCTCGGCGGCGTCCTGGTCGACCAGGTAGTCACCGCCCTTGACCGTGTCGAAGGTGTGCCACTCCCAGTTGTCCTCCTCCACATTGGCGAGCGCGGCGGCCATGCCGCCCTGCGCGGCGCCCGTGTGGGAGCGGGTGGGGTAGAGCTTCGTCAGGACGGCCGTGCGGCTGCGCTTGGTCGCCTCGATGGCGGCCCGCATACCGGCGCCACCGGCGCCGACGATGACGGTGTCGTACTTGTGGATCTTCATGATTCTCGCAGCCCCGTGCCTAGCGGATGTTCGGGTCGAAGGTGAAGATCACCAGCGTGCCCAGCAGGATGGTGAACACCGTGGCGGTGTAGAGCAGGCCCTTGAGCCACAGCCGGGTGTTCGCGCGCTCCGCGTAGTCGTTGATGACCGTGCGCAGGCCGTTGCAGCCGTGCAGCATCGCCAGCCACAGCATCAGCAGGTCCCAGACCTGCCAGAACGGGGACGCCCAGCGGCCGGCCACGAAGGCGAAGCCGATCTTGGAGACGCCGCCGTCCAGCACGAGCTGGATCAGCAGGTGGCCGATGACGAGGACGACCAGCACCACGCCGGACAGGCGCATGAACAGCCAGCCGTACAGCTCGAAGTTGCCCCGGGTGGACTTCGGGGTCTTCTTGGTGCGCTTGCGCGGGGCCTCGATGAGCGGCGCCGGGTTGTCGACGTTGTAGGAGGCGCCCTCGACGGGGCCGATCCCGGACGCGGCGGTTTCAGTGGTGGACATGGGCGTCAGCTCCCGAACAGTTCACGAGCGGCGTGGCCGAGGACGGGGTAGATCGCCCCGAGCATCAGCACGACCCACAGGACGACGACGGTCCAGAGCATCTGCTTCTGGTACCGGGCCCCCTTGATCCAGAAGTCGACGGCGATGACGCGCAGACCGTTGAGCGCGTGGAAGAGGATGGCGGCGACGAGGCCGTACTCCAGCAGCGCGACGATGGGCGTCTTGTACGTGGCCACGACCTTGTCGTAAGCCTCGGGGGACACACGGACGAGTGCGGTGTCCAGCACGTGAACGAACAGGAAGAAGAAAATGAGGACGCCGGTGACTCGGTGAGCCACCCAGGACCACATTCCTTCCCGGCCGCGGTACAGCGTTCCAGCCGGCACGGAAGTTTCCTCCGGGAGCGGGGATTGGGGCCGCGCCGGCTTCTCTGTCGGTCGGGCCCGGCCGGGTACGGTCCACCGGCCCCCAGCATCGTAGCGACGGTTGCCTGTGGCGCTTACGGGGGGCCTGCCGGTGTGATCAAACTTGCACTCAAAGGAGCACGGACGGGTGATCGGGGTGGGGATTTATCGCCCATGTCGGGTGCGGGGCGTCAAGGGCCGGGCGTGCGGTGCCCCGGGTCCCCGAGGGTGCCGGCCAGTCTGGCCCTGGCCAGGCGCCGGAGTTCGTCGGCCGCGACGAGCCGCTCCTCCTCCGGATCGTTGGCCAATCGTGACCGGATGCCCGCCAGGACGTGGTCCAGGACCTCGTGCCCCGGCAGGCCGTCCAGGCAGATGACGAACGCGTGTCCGAAGCGGCTCTCGTACGCCGCGCTGGCCGCGCTCAGCGCCGTGTGGGCGGCGGAGTACGCCCCCTCCGGCAGTGACGGCAGCGACTCCGCCGCCAGGGCCGCCGCGAGGGCCTCGGGGGACAGGTCGTACGTCGCCTCGTCCGCCGCGGCCAGCAGGGCGGGCAGGTCGGGGTAGGGGCGGTGGGCGGCGACGCGGTGCGCCCAGTGGGGGTGGCGCAGGCAGGCGAGGAGCGTGTGGACGGCGTCCTCGGGGCGGGCGTCGTTGAAGCGTGCCAGCGGGGACGGTGTGCCCGGTGTGCCGCGTGTTTGCTCCGGGACCGAGAGGGCGACTCGGCCGGGAAGAGGAAGGTCGGGAAGACGGTGCGCAGGCAGCGTGGGTCCTTGTGGGCGTCACGTGGATGTCGGCAGGGGGTCCTGTGAGAGATGTGTCATCACGTTATCGAGAGTGGTCACGAACTGTCCGGCGGATGCCTCGAAATCACCCGGACGGGAGAGTTTAAGGACGCGCAGTGGACGAAGGGGGTCCTACGGTGGGCGCCGTGAGTCAGCACAGGCGCCGCACCTCGGCGCACAGGGTGAAGCAGCGGGCGGTCATAGCCGGGGCGGCGATCGCCGCACTCGGCGTGGGAGCGGGCCTGTGGGCCTCCGGCGGCGGCGACGGCGGTCCGCCGGGCACCGCCGCGGCGCCCACGGACACCTCGCCCAGCCCCACGCGCTCCTATCCCCTCTCCAGCGCGCCCCGCACGATCCCCGCCGTCCGCGAGCACACCCCCGAGCGCGGCCCCGGCTGGCAGCCCGCACGCGGCCACCGCGTGGTGGTGAACGACGCCGCCCTCGCCGACGAGGGCCGGCTGATAGCCGGCGAGCTGGGGATGAAGTACGCGGGCGAGAAGGACGACGAACGCGCCGGGGACCTGCGGCTGGAGGTGAACGACAAGAAGGGCGCGAACCCGGAGTCGTACACCCTGACCGTGCGCGGCGGGCGGGTCACCGTCAGCGGACCGGCCGAGGCGGGCGTCTTCTACGGCACCCGCACCCTGAAGCAGGCGGTGCGCGGCGGCGGCAGCGCCCCGGAGGGCGTCGTACGCGACCAGCCGGACAAGCCCCGGCGCGGCTTCATGCTGGACATCGCGCGCAAGCACTTCTCGGCCGGCTGGATCGAGGACCGGATCCGCGAGCTCGGCGACCTGAAGTTCAACGAGCTCGGGCTGCACTTCTCCGACGACCAGGCCTTCCGCATCGAGTCCGACACGCACCCGGAGATCGTGTCGGACGACCACCTGACCAAGGCGCAGGTCAAGAAGATCGTCGACCTCGCCGCGAGCCGGCACATCACCGTCGTCCCCGAGATCGACTCGCCCGGCCACCTCGGCGCCGTCATCGCCGCCCACCCCGATCTGCAACTGCGCAACGCGCAGGGCACGGCGGTCCGCGGGGCGGTGGACATCTCGAAGAAGAAGGCCGCCGACATCGTCGACGACCTGCTGAACGAGTACGCCGGTCTCTTCCCCGGCGGCCGGTGGCACCTCGGCGCCGACGAGTACCAGGCGCTGACCGTGTCCGACCCGCAGGCGTCCTTCCCGCAGCTGGCCGCCGCCGCACGGGAGCGGTTCGGCTCCGGCGCGAACGTCGCCGACCTGACCACCGGCTGGCTCAACGACCGCACCGCGACGGTCCGCGCCCACGACCGGACCCCGCGCGCCTGGAACGACGGCTTCTTCCGCAGCGCCTCCGTGCCGGCCTCCGGCGATCTGGAGGTCGCCTACTGGACGGGCAAGGAGATCGGCGCCCGGCAGCCGCTGGAGTACCTCCAGGCCGGCCGCAAGGTGATCAACTACAACGACGAGTTCCTGTACTACGTGCTCGGGCAGCCGCAGACCTTCGTCTACCCGACCGGCGAGCGCATCTACGAGCAGTGGACGCCGCGCGTCCTGCGCGGCACCGAGGCGGTCCCGGCCGAGTACGACGACCAGATACTCGGCGGCAGCTTCGCCGTCTGGTGCGACCTGGCGAACTCCCAGACGCAGGAGCAGGTCGCGGCCGGCATCCGGCTGCCGCTCGCGGCCACCGTCCAGAAGCTGTGGGTGCCGGGCGAGCCGGAGCTGTCCTGGACGGAGTTCAAGGCGCTGGCGGACCGGCTGGGCTGACCCCGGGGCCGGGAGCGGGTCACCGCTCCCGGCGCGGATTGCCCGATCCGGCTGCGAACCCCCGCGGGGCTGTGGTGGTGTTCCGGTGAGCGGAACCGACACGCCAGGGGGACCGGACATGGGCTACTGGGGGTATTTCGTCGTCGGCCGCGCCGAGCGGCCGCTCGCGGGGCTGGGCGCGCTGCCGGGCGCGGAGGACATGACACTGCGCACCTCGGCGCCGGACGGCTGGCAGGTGTGGGAGTACCCGGGCGGGGACGGCGACATCGGGAGCATGAACGACCTGGCCGCGCGGACCGGCGCGCCCGCGCTCTTCGGGTACGTCATGGACAGCGACTGCGTGGTCCTGGAGGCGGCGGCGCCGCGGAGCGGGGCGTGGACCGCCTGTCTGGCGCGGACCGCGATGGCCGGGTACCTCGGCGCCGGGCACGAGGGGCTCACCCTGGAGGACTACTTCCTGGAGCCGCGCGACGCCGCCGAGCGCGCCGTCGTCTGGGCCGCCGAGGCCGGGCACACCGTGAGCGCAGACGACCTGCTCGCCGTCCTGACCGCCGACCCGGACCCCCTGGCGGAGAACCTCTTCTTCCGTTTCCTCGACCGGCTGGGCGTCGTGCCGCTGTGACACGCGCGGGCGGTCGCACGCAGTAAGGGGAAGTGTCGGTTCCGTATCGAGGGGCGGGGCCCAGGGGTACGGGACTCAGGGGTACGAACGAGGAGGCTGCATGAGCCTGGTGGAACTGATCGCACAGGCCGACGAACGGGGACTGGCCGCGAGCGGGCTGGCCTGCCTGGACCGGTGCGCCCCCCTGCTCGGCGGCGACGACGAGGTCCTGCGCCCGCTGTGGGAGACCCTCGCCGACGGCGGGGCCGGGGCCGGCGGCGACTGGACGGAACGGCTGGAACGGCTGCGCGGCACCTTCCCCGGCCCCGGGCAGGCCACGGGCACCCCCGCCGAGGACGAGGCCGCGCTGCTCGTCCGCCGGATGCTGGCCGCCGCCCCGGCCGACCGGTCCGCCGCCGGGATGCGGGCGTGGGCCGACGCCTGCTCGGTCGCCTCGCTCCGCGTGCACCGGCTGCTCGACCCCGCGCAGGAGGGCGCCGGTGCCGGGGCCGCCGGTGCCGCCGGCGTCGACGGCTGCCGCCAGGACCGCCCGGAGGGCATGTCGCCGCTGGTCGCCGCCGAGCTGCGCCGCCAGGTCACGGTCCTGGAGCTGCTCGCCGGTCACGGGGCGGCCGGTCTGCGCCGGGTGCTGGAGGTCTCGGCGGAGGGCCGCCGGGTGCTGCGCGCGGTGGTGTCGCGCCGGGAACGCGGGCGCCGGTGACGGCCTTCCCGGCCGTACGGAGGTCCGGGGGATCTGTGACCGTCCTGGGGGGAGGGTTGCGCGGAGGTGGCGGAGGTGCGGTGATCCTGCACCGGTCCGCGGCACCCGCGATGATCGCCGTGACGAATCGGCGCGCGCCGACGCTCTTGCGTGTGTGACGACTGTGACGACTGTGACCAGCACGACGACGGCGGCGACACGGCAGGAGGCCAGGCCCCCGGCCGCGGCCAAGCCGGTGCGCTGGGCGGCGGACGCGGTGGCCGCCCTGCGCGAGGGCGCCCGGCTCCGCCTCGACTACTCGGCGCAGAGCCTGTGGCGCGTGGACCGGATGATCGACGGCATACGGGGCGAGGGGCCGCCGTACGAAGCGGTGCGGACCGTGCTGCGCGGACTGGGCGCCTACGCCGGTGAGGTGATCGTGCGCCAGACGGGCGCCGAGTGGTGGGCGACCGGCGGCGACCACTGGGTCCGCACCCCGGACGGCCGCCTGTGGGACCCGATCGAGGAGGCCAGGCGCTGTTACGCCGGCGACGGGTCGCTGCGGCTGCTGTGCCGGGAGGCGACGGCGGGGACGGCGGGACGGGAACAGGGGCGTTGAAAGGCGCCGAAAAGGGCCGGCCGGGACCCCGCGCACCACGCGGGGTCCCGGCCGGCCGCCGGACCGGGGCCCCCTACGGGGTCAGCGTCTGCCCCAGCCGTCCGTCCGTCGGCGTGCCCAGCGTCGTCTTGCTGTAGAGGGCGGTGCTGGAGTACCCGAGGCCGGTGCTGTTGCTCGGGACGTACATCAGCAGGCCGTCGGTGCCGTCCTCGCCGTCGGCGCCGAGGACGAGGTCGGCGCGGCCGAAGCCGGACAGGTCGCCGAGCGAGACGGAAAAGCCCAGGCGGTCGTCGGTCTCGCTGGAGCCGGGGACGCCGGAGGTGTCCTGGGAGACGGCGACGGAGCCGGAGCCGGTCAGGCCGGACGCGGTGCCCTTGAACAGGATCACGGTGCCGGCGTTGACGCGGTTGGCGCCGTCGCGGGCCAGGTCCTCGCCCGGGGAGCCCGCGAGGGCGTCGGCGTAACCGTCGGCGTTGTAGTCGCCGACCGACACCGAGGCGCCGAGGGCGTCACCGGACTCGTTGCCGCCCGGGACGGACGCCGTGTCCTGGTGGATGACGGTCATGCCGGTGGTGGTGAACCCGGTGGAGGTGCCGGGGAGCATGGTGATCTGGCCACCGGACTTGCCGCCCGACTCGGCGGTGTACGGCTGGCCGATGACGATGTCGTCGTAGCCGTTGCCGTTGACGTCGCCCGCGGCGATGGACCGGCCGCCCTTGACGGAGAGGACGCCCGCCTTGGTCAGGCCGGTCGCCGAGCCCGCGAAGCGGACCACGCGGCTGGTGCCGCCGGTGTCGCGGTAGTTGAGGGCGACGTCCGCGTAACCGTCCCGGTTGAAGTCGCCGGTCGCGGCGTCCAGGTAGCCGACCGGACCGGTGGCGGAGGTCAGCCTGCCGTAGGAGGTGGCGCCGCCGGTCAGCTTGACGTTGTAGTTGCCGCCGCGGCCGGTGCCGGCCGAGAACACGTCCGCCTTGCCGTCGCCGTTGAAGTCGCCGACGGTGACGGCGGCACCGAGCCTCGCGCCCGCCCAGGTCACCCCGGTGGCGTAGTAGGAGAAACCGGTGGTGAAGGCCGGTCCGTACAGGAGCGTGACCATGCCGCGGTCGGCGTTGCCGCTGGTGTCGTTCTCGCCGGGGGCGCCGATCGCGAGGTCGGCGTAGCCGTCGCCGTTGACGTCGCCCCAGGCGGTGGCGGCGCCGAACTCGTCACCGGCCTCGGTGGAGTCGGGGACACCGGGGCTGTTCTGGGTGAGGGTCACCTTCGAGCCGGTCACCGGGCCCTTGACGCCGCCCGGCACCACCTTCACCACGTTCCCCTTCGGCACGCCCGCCACCAGGTCGGTGACGCCGTCCCGGTTGAAGTCGGAGGTCGGCAGGGCGTGCGAGATGCCCGGGGTCTTCGCGAGCGTGGCGATCCGGGACAGCTTGGGGTAGAGGTTCTTGCCCGGGCAGGCGGTGGCGTTGGTGTCCCGGTGGCCGAAGACCCGCGGCAGCGTGACCGACGTGCCCTTGTCGACGAGGTTGCCGTCCTGGCCCTTCGGGGTGCCGGAGGTCATCGTCACCTTGCCGGCCGGGTCGATGCCGTACATCCCGAACTTCCACGCCACGATCCGCGCCATCGCGTCGAGCGCGGCCCGGCTCGGCTGCGCCTTCTCGAAGTTGCCGAGGTAGGAGATGCCGACCGTGTCGGTGTTGAAGCCGACGTCGTGCGCGCCGGTCACCGGCAGGTCCATGCCGCCGCTGCGGCCCTCGAAGATCTGGCCGCACCGGTCGACGACGAAGTTGTAGCCGATGTCGTAGTAGCCGCGGGCGAAGTGCTCCTGCTGGATGGAGCGCATCCGGGCGCGCGACTGGGCGCACGACAGGGTGTTGTCGCTGTCCATGCCGGTGTGGTGGATGACGGCGGCCTTGATCTGGGTGCCGTAGCTCGGCGTGCCGTCGTAGTCGGTGGAGGCGCCCCACTCGGCCTGGGTGATGACCGGCGGCTTGACGACCTTGGAGGGCCGGGGCGCCGGGACCGTCGGGGTGGGCGTGGGGGTGGGCGTGGGCGAGACGGTGGCCGGTGGGGAGGTGGGCACCGGCGTGGAGGCGGACGGGGTCACGGGGGCGGAGGGCGTGCCCGTGGGGGCGGCCGGGTCCGTGGCGGTCCCGGTGGTCGCCGCCGGGTCCGTGGCACCCGGGTCCGTCGTCGCGGGCGCCGTCGTCTCCGCGGCGAACGCGGCCGGCCGCATGCCGTCCTTCGGGTCCGTGCCCGGGTCGAGCAGCTTGACGTCCAGGCCGGCCGGCTGCCCGCCGGCCTCGGTCCCGTCGGCGTGGACGACGCGCACCTCGACACCGTCGGAGTCACCGGTCCACAGCGAGGCCGTACCGCCGCGGGCGGCGGCCCGCGCACCCTCGGCGCCGTCGGCCTGGTTCGGCTCGGTGTCCAGCTCCTGCCATCCGGACCACTTCCCGGTCGTCAGGTCGCGGGTCCGCACCTGGGGCGTCCCCTTGACCTTGGCGTCAGGATCGTCCCAGGTCAGCAGTACCGCGCTGAAGCGGCCGGTCTCCTTCTTGGCGAGCCCCTTGCGCCCCGCCCCCTCGTTCTGGAGCTTCACCGTCCGGATGGTCGGCTTGCGTTCCACGCCCTTGCCGCCGGGCTGCGCGGACGGTTCCGCCATCGCGTACGTGACCACGCCCGCGGCGCTCAGGACGACGGCTCCCGTCGTCAGCCACACCCGTCTCTTGAGACCGAGCGGTCTGTACGCATGGGTCCTACGAGGACTCAACTTCCCCACCCCTAGAAAACGAACACGAAGGCACCACAGATCACGGGCGCCACTACGGACAGCGTGCCAACCCGGCCGAACGTCACGGGCGGCAGGGTGCCGGGGTGGCCTGCACCCGTCCCCGGGACCGGGGAGACCGGGGCGCGCGGCGGGCGGTGACACGTCCGGCAGTGACACTTCCGCCGGGCCCGACGCTGATCACCGTGGGGACGTGGGCACGACCGGCTCGTGCCGCACGCGCGGTGCGGGCTCACCGGAGCCCGCCGCGAACTCGGTACGGACGAGGACGGTTCTTGGGCCAGCGAGGGGAACCCCGCCGCGTACAGGCGTACGACGGGGAACTGGGCGCGGCCGTCGCGCGGGCCCAGGAAGGTGACGAGGCCGCCTTCGCGGTCGCCTACCGGCTCGTGCAGCCCGGCCTGCTCGGCTACCTGCGCGGGCTCGTCGGGGACGACGCCGAGGACGTGGCCTCCGACGCGTGGCTGGAGATAGCCCGCGACCTGGGACGCTTCAAGGGCGACGGGGCCGGTTTCCGCGGCTGGACGGCGACCATCGCCCGGCACCGGGCGCTGGACCACCTGCGCCGGCAGCGGGCACGGCCCCGGGCGGCCGGGCTGGAACAGGACGTCCTGGACCTGCCCGCCCCGCACAGCACCCACGACCAGGCGCTGGAGTCCCTGTCGACCGAGGCCGCCCTCCGACTGGTCCGCGGGCTGCCGCGCGACCAGGCGGAGGCGGTGCTGCTGCGGGTCGTCGTCGGTCTCGACGGCCCCGCCGCCGCCCGCGTCCTGGGCAAGCGGCCGGGCGCGGTGCGGACCGCCGCCCACCGGGGGCTGAAGCGCCTGGCCCGGCAACTGGGCGCCGACGGTGTGACGGAAGAGGCTCCGCGGACGCTGGGGGAGTCGACATGACCGGCGGCGAGGCACCGGCGGACCGAGCGGGGACGGAAGCGGAGATGGGCGACGAGCGGAGCGACGGCGGGGCCACCGCCCCCCGGCGAGCGCGTCCCGGCCGGGCTCCGGGAAGCATCACGGTGCCGGAGGGGCGGACCGGCCCCTCCGGACCGGGCGGCGACGCGCCGGGTTCCGTCGAGGCACTGCTCTCCGCCGCCCTGCGGGCGGACGGTGACGGCGCCGAGGGCGAGCGGCGGGCCGTGGCCGCCTTCAGGGCCGCGCGGGACGCCGGTGCGCACCGGGCGGCGCGCACCCGGCGCCGCGACGACTGGCGGCCCCGGGCACGACGGCGTACCGGACGCTCACTCAAGGCCACCCTGTCCGTGCTCCTGGCCGGCCTCGCCCTGGGCGGCGCCGCCTACGCCGCGATCGGCGGCGGCCCGGCCGCGGACGGCGCTCGCGGCGACCGGAGCCGTCCGCCCGCCGCGACGCCGCCCGCCGCGACGCCGCCCGGCGTCTTCGCCGGACCGGGGAGCCGGGCGGCCGACGAGGACGGGGCGGCCGACTGCCGCGCCTACGAGCGGGTCAAGGACCGGGGCGAGGCACGGGACGCCGCGGCCTGGCGGCGGCTCCTGGCGGCAGCGGGCGGCGAGCAGCGGGTCGCCGCGTACTGCGCCCGGCAGGAAGCCGGGCAGGAAGCCGGGCGGGAAGTCCAGGAGGACGACCGGCAGGGAGGCATGCAGGACGGTCGGCAGGGCGGCCGGCAGGACGACCCGCCGACGGGGAGGCCGGTGGAGGGGAACGGACCGGGCGGAGCGGGTCGTGGCGGTACCGGTGGTGCCAGTGGCACCGGAGACGCCGGTCCCACTGGTGGCACCAACGGCACGAATGACACGAATGGCGCCAGCGGCACCAGCGGCACCACTGGCACCAGTGGTACGGCTGCGGTCGGTGGCCCTGGTCGTCCCGGCACTTCGGCCGACACGGACGAATCGGGTGGCGCGGGTGGCTCCGGCGCCCCGGGCGACGGCACGGCGAACGCGGACGAGGACGCGGCCGGCAGCGGGCAGAAGCCGGACCGGAACAACGGCCGCTGACAGGCTGCCGACGGGCCCTTGCCGCGGGCCCTCGCGGGGAGCGCGGAGAGCGCTCGCGTGTCCGGCGGACGCGCCGCCGCCGACGCGACGGCCGGGGCCGCCACCCCCCACAGGAGAGGCCCCGGCCGTCACGCGGTCCGGGCCGCGTGGCGGCCCGTACTTCCTTCAGCGCCGGGACTGCGGTTTGTGTCACACCCGCGTCACACCCGCGCCGCACCCGCCGCGTCACGGCTTAGTTGCATCTTGTACGGCATCTCGTCCGGACATGGACGAGCAGCGGTTTCAAGACGTAACGTGCCTTTCGCGCCGGACCGCGGAGGGCTGGGCCCCCGCGCCATACCTGCGGTAGACCACCGCAACCACCAGGTGAGGAACCACGACGGCGAGAACCCGGTCCGCGAGAGCGGCGCCGGATCAGGCGCAAAGAGAGGCACGCGCGGTGCTGGGGGACGACGCGGAGCTGACCGCCGCGGTGCGTGCGGCACAGGACGGGGACGAGAGCGCGTTCCGGACCGTGTACCGCGCGGTGCACCCGCGGCTGCTCGGCTACATACGCACACTGGTCGGCGATCCGGACGCCGAGGACGTCGCGTCCGAGGCGTGGCTGCAGATCGCCCGTGACCTGGAACGCTTCAGCGGGGACGCGGACCGGTTCCGCGGCTGGGCCGCCCGTATCGCCCGCAACCGCGCGCTCGACCACATCCGCATGCGCGGGCGCCGGCCCGCCATCGCCGGTGACGAGACCGAGCTGACCGGCAGGCCCGCCGAGTCCGACACCGCCGGCGAGGCCATCGAGGCCCTCGCCACCGACAGCACCCTCTCCCTCATCGCCCGGCTGCCGCAGGACCAGGCGGAGGCCGTCGTCCTGCGCGTGGTCGTGGGTCTCGACGCCAAGACCGCCGCCGCGACGCTGGGCAAGCGGCCCGGCGCCGTCCGCACGGCGGCGCACCGCGGGCTGAAGCGCCTGGCCGAACTGCTCCGCGGCGATCCGGAATCGGCCGGCGTCCTCGGTGCCCTGCCCGCTCCGCGAGAACCGCTGGGCCGTACGGTGACGTCCGCGACTGTGACGCATACGTCTGCGCGGACGCAGAAGGACATGTGATGGCCGACGAGCAGGACAAGTGGCTGGACCGCGAAACGGCGGAGCTCTTGCTGCGCGGAGAGCCGCTCGGCCCTGTCGACCCCACCGCCCGGGAGCGGGCCGAACGGCTCGCCGGCGCGCTCCGCGCCCTCGCCGTGCCCTCCGAGCCGGCCGGCGGGGAACTCCCCGGCGAGGCCGCCGCGCTGGCCGCCTTCCGCGCGGCACACGCCGGACGGGCCGCCGCGCACGCCACCGGACGGGCCGTCTCCGGTGCCGGAAACGGAACCGGGCGTCCGGACGGCGGCGGCGTCCGCGCCGGTGGTCGCGGCGACCGGGCCCGCACCCCCCGCCGGCCGCGCCCGCTGCGCCTGGCGCTCGCCGCCGCGCTGGCCGTCGGCATGGTCGGCGGGGTGGCGGTGGCGGCCGGAACCGGAGCGCTGCCGACGCCGTTCGACGGCACGGCGGACCCCGGCGCCTCCGTCTCGGCCGCCGCGACCCCCGGCCGGCCGCTGACGTCACCCTCTCCCCACGGCACGACCGGGGGCGGGCCCCGGCCCGACGGCACCCCGACCGGCCCGGCCGACCTGGGCGCCGCGCGGGAGGGCGCGGAAAAGGGGGACAAGGGAGACAAGGGTGGCAAGGAAGGCAAGGGGGACGAGAAAAAGAACGGGAACGAGGACGAGAACAAGGGCCAGGGGAAGGACAAGGGCAAGGGCAAGGAGAAGGGCGAGGGGGCGGGCCGGGACGGCGACGACGGTTCGGCCGCGGCGCCCGGATCCGGTTCCGGCGGCGGGCAGGGCCGCGCCGGCGGCCCGCAGCGCAACGACTTCACCTCGGCCTGCCGCGACCTGCGCGCCGGCAAGGTCCTCGGCGCGGACCGCCGGCGGGCGCTGGAGAACGCGGCCGGCGGCCCCGCACGGGTGCCGTCGTACTGCGCGGCCGTCCTGGCCCGCGCCGACGGCCGGGCCGGGGGCGCCGGCGGGGAGAAGGGCGAGGACCGCGCGGACCCGAAGAGCGCCCCGGACCACGCGGGCGAACAGAACAGCAGCGGCAGCGACAGCGGTGGCCGGGGCGACACCCCGGCCCTGCACGCCGAGCGCGCCCCCCGCCACAGCGCCGCCGCCCTCGCGCCGTCGGCCCTCGTGGCCGTCCCGCCGGTCCCCGTGGCCGCCCCGTCGGAGCGGACGGCGTAGCGCCACCGCTGCCGCCACCGCCACAACCGCTCCGGGAACCCATCTGACCTGCGGTTTCCTGAGGTGCGGAAATTTTTTACCGCGGGGTGTGACACTTTTGGCCGCCGGGACGCAGTACTGAGTGAGCCGACTGGTCATCGGCTGTCGCACCGAGCCGGGGTTCCCCCCGTACCCGCGGCTCGTGCATCCGGCGCGGGCGGGACACGTTCCCCCGGTCCCGCCCGCGCCCGTATCGCCCCGCGGCTCACCGGTACACGACGACCTTGTCGCCGTTCCTCACCTGCCGGTACAGCTCCGCGATCGCCGCCTCGTCCCGGACGTTGACGCAGCCGTGCGAGCCGCCGGCGTAGCCCCGGGCCGCGAAGTCGGCCGAGTAGTGCACGGCCTGGCCGCCGCTGAAGAACATCGCGTACGGCATCGGTGAGTCGTACAGAGTCGACCAGTGGTTCCGGGACTTCCAGTAGACCTGGAAGACGCCCTCCCGGGTCGGCGTGGACCGCGTGCCGAAGCGGACCGGCAGCGTCGTGACCGTCCGGCCGTCGATCATCCAGCGCAGTGTGCGGCTGGACTTGCTGATGCACAGCACCCGGCCGGTCAGGCAGCGCGCGTCGGGCGCGTCGGCCGGCTGCCCGCCCATCAGATACAGCTCCCACCGGCCCGGTTCGCGCGTCATGTCCAGCAGCCGCTGCCAGGTGACGGTGTCGGTCCTTCCGGTCGCGGGCAGTCCGCGCTTGCCCTGGAACCCGCGCACCGCCCGCTCGGTGAGGTCGTCGTACGTCCCGGTCGGCCCGTCGAACAGCCACTCGATCTGGCGCAGCCGCGCCTGGAGTTCGCGGACGTTTGGCCCGCTGTCGCCCCGGGACCACAGCACGGGGCCCGTGGCGCGGGCGGGCGGGAGACCCGGCCCGCGGTCGTCGGACGGCGGGTCCGTCCGCGACGGCTGCGACCGCTGCGACTGCGATGACTGCGATGACTGCGATGGCTGAGATGACTGAGACGGTTGAGGTGACCGAGGCGAGTGCGGTGACCGCTGCGGCCCCGACGGCGGAGTGCCGGTGATGTCGATGCGCACCGGTGAGCGCCCTTGCCCGTCCACGTCCCCGGCCTGGTCCGTGCAGCCGCAGACCGCCGCCAGGGCCGCCACCGCGGCCACCACTCTCCCCGCGCCCGCTCCCGTACCGCTTCTCGTACCGCTTCCCGTTCCCCGCATCGCGGCCCCCCGCCGTCTCGACGACCCGTTCGGTAAGACGTCCTCTGAGATGTTCCCCGCGGATGACGGGCCGCGAACGGCGCGGCATGGTGGTGTCCGGAAGCGGGGCGCATGCTGTGAGCAAGGTCCCAGCGTGTGCCTCTCCACCCGGTGCGCGGACCGCCGATACAGTCCGACGAAGAGCCGGTCCGTACTGGCGAGTAACCGGTGGGTGGCCGGCCGGCAGGCAGTACGTGGCGAGTAGTTCGATCGATTGCTCAGCGGGAGGCGACAACCATGGCGCGCGAGTCGGAGTCCGGACTGCCCATCGAACCGGTCTACGGGCCCGACGCCCTGGCCGGCTGGGACCCGGCCGAGAAGCTGGGCGAGCCGGGGTCGTACCCCTTCACCCGTGGCGTGTACCCGACGATGTACACCGGCCGGCCCTGGACGATGCGCCAGTACGCCGGTTTCGGCACGGCGGTGGAGTCCAACGCCCGTTACAAGCAGCTGATCGCCAACGGCACGACGGGTCTGTCGGTCGCCTTCGACCTGCCCACCCAGATGGGCCACGACTCCGACGCCCCGCTCGCGCACGGCGAGGTCGGCAAGGTGGGCGTGGCCATCGACTCGATCGACGACATGCGGGTGCTGTTCGACGGCATCCCGCTGGACAAGGTCTCC
>NZ_JBEXTV010000063.1:0-45002 GCF_040628835.1 Streptomyces sp. NPDC006134
CGGGCGGCCATTCTCCGGGAGCCATCAACGGCAAACACCTCATCAGCCACACCCGGTCCTCCCGGACCGCCCAACATTCTTAAGGACACCTCATGGAGTTAGGTCTCATCACCTTCGGCAGTCTGCTCCCGGACCCGCTCACCGGCACCCGCCTGACACAGCGCCGGCGGCTGCGGGACGTCGTGCGGGCGGCCGCCGAGGCCGAGCGGCTCGGTTTCGCCTGGTACGCCATCGGCGAGCACCACTTCGGGGAACGCGACGTCATCCCGTCGCCGCCGCCGGTGCTGGCCGCGATCGCCGAGCACACCTCCACCATCCGGCTGGCCACCGGCGCCACCCTGCTCGCCAACCGGGACCCGGTGCTGGTCGCCGAGGACTACGCGCTGGTCGACCTGCTCTGTGACGGACGGCTGGAGATGATCCTCGGCGGCTCCTTCTTCCCCGAGCCGTACGCCGTCTTCGGGCAGGCCCCCGAGAGCAAGGCCGCCCGCAAACGCGAGGGCACCGAACTGCTGCTGAAGCTGTGGACGGAGGAACGGGTCAGCTGGCGGGGCGAGTTCCGGCCGCCGCTGGAGAACGTGCTCGTGCAGCCGCGGCCGGTGCAGGCCCGGCCGCCGTTCTGGATCAGCGGCGGCACCGGGCTGGACTCGGTACGGCTCGCCGTCGACCACGGGCTGCCGATGGTCGTGGGCACGACGGCGCGCCGGCCGGCCGAGTTCGTCCCGGTCTTCGACGCCTACCGCCGGCTGTGGAGGGAACACGGGCACCCCGGCCCGCCCGGCCGCCAGGGCGCGGCCAGCCACGTCTTCGTCGCCAGGACCTCGCAGCAGGCGCGGTCCCACTGGTCCGCCTACATCAACGCCTACCTCGACGTGCAGAAGCCGGGCACCACCGGCCCCGCGGTGCCCTTGGACTTCGACGGCTACACCGGCGACGACGGCCCGGCGATCTGCGGCAGCCCCGCCGAGGCCGTCGACCGGCTCGGACGGCTGCGGGAAGCCTGGGGCCACGACCTGCACCTGCTCGCCATCGACGTGGGCGGCATCCCGTACGCGGACGTGCAGGCCGCCACGGAACTGGTGGCGGCCGAGGTGCTGCCCCAGGTACGGGAGTGGGGGCCGGCCGGCGCCGGGAGGGAGGCGGTCGCGGATGCTTGACGACGACGTCCGCGTCCTCGCCACCGCCCGCACCCTGGGCGTCTTCACCACGCTGATGCCCGACGGCCGCCCCCAGACCAGCCTGGTGTGGCCGCACGCCGACGAGGAGCACCTGCTCGTCGGCACCCACACCGCCCGGCAGAAGTACCGCAACGTGATGGCCGACCCGCGCGTCAACCTGCTCCTGCTCGACTCCGCCGACAGCCGCCGCTACATCGAGGTGCGCGCCCGGGTCGTCGGCGTCGAGCGGGGCGAGGCCGCGCTGCGGCTGGCCCGGACCACCTTCGGCAAGTGGACGGGCAGCGAGCGGGTGCGGCGGGCGGAGGGCGAACGCGTGCTGCTGCGGCTGGCCGCCGAGCACATCCACCGCAAGGAGTGACAGGAGCCGACGTGAACGCATCCCCCCTTCCGCTCGCCCCCGTCGTCGACGCCGGGTGGCTCGGCGAACACCGCGCGGAGACCGTCCTGGCCGACGTCCGCTGGTACCCGGACGGCCGCAGCGGCCACGACGCCCATCTCGCCGGCCATCTGCCCGGTGCCGTCTGGGTCGACGTGGACACCGTGCTGTCCGCGCCGCCGGACGGCACCGGCGGACGGCACCCGCTGCCCGGCCCCGCCGCCTTCGCCCGGGCGCTCGGCGCCCTCGGCATCGGCCACGACACCACCGTCGTCGCCTACGACGACAACGGCGGCGCCTACGCGGCCCGCCTGGTCTGGCTGCTGCGCCGGACCGGGCAGCCGGCGGCCCTGCTCGACGGCGGACTCGCCGCCTGGCCGGGAGCCCTGGAGACCGGGCCGGTCACCCGTGACCCCGTGGAGCGCACCCCGGTCGACTGGCCGCGGGACCTGCTGCGGTCGGCCGACGAGGTGGCACGGGCCGCGGCGGGCACCGCCGTCGTCCTGGACGCCCGGGCGCCCGGCCGGTACTCCGGGGCCGACGTCCTGCCCACCGACGTGCGGTCCGGCCACATCCCCGGCGCCCGCAGCGCCCCCTGGTCCGCCAACCTGTCCGCCGACGGCACCTTCGCCCCGCCCGAACAGCTGGCCGCGCACTACGCGGCGCTCGGCGCGCGCCCCGGGACCGAGGTGATCGTCTACTGCGGCAGCGGGGTCACCGCCTGCCACGACCTGCTGGCGCTGGAACTGGCCGGGATGGACACCGCGGCCCTCTACCCGGGGTCCTGGTCCGCCTGGTCGGCGGAGCCCGCACGCCCCGTGGCGACGGGCCCGGACGACGGCCCGCCGCCGGGGCGGTGACCCGGCGGCGGGCCGGCCGGGCTACCAGCCCGTGCCGAACCGGGCCATCGGCTCGATCAGCTCCCGCTCCTCGTAGGACAGGTGGGACAGCAGCGCGTCGGTCAGCAGGTCCACCGCCTCCCGCAGGCCCCGCATCCGTTCGGGGCCGAGGTCCTCACTGCCGACGGAGGCCACCAGTTCCCGGTCGATCCGCTCGATGACCCCGTGGATGGCGTGGTGCTCCTCGGCGAGCCGGTCCAGGACCGGCCCCAGTTCCGGCTGCGCTCTGCGCAGATGCGGGAACAGGTCGTCGTCCTCCCGCAGGTGGTGGAGCGTGGTCACCCGGCAGTACGACGCGCAGTACGCGCCGAGCGTCCAGGAGTTCTGCCGCATGCTCAGCTTCTGCAGCTCCGAGCGCGCCTGCCCCGCGTCCAGGGTCTCGGCCAGCACCTGGCCGACGATCTCCCGCAGCCGGGCCAGGTCCTCGCGGAGCTGGTCGTGCGCGGCGATCAGGTTCCTGGCCGGCTCCTCCTGCCGGGGCGTGTAGCGCCGCCCCGGGTCCGAGGGCGGACCGGTGGGCCGGGACGCCTCGTCCCACAGGCGTACGGCACTGTGCCGCAGCCCGGGGTCCGGCGTGGGCCGTACGGTCAACGGCCGTCCGGCCTCGCGGGCGGCCCCGGCCGCGCCCCGGGACACCGCGTTCCCGGACACCGCGTCCGGCGACGGGGCGCCGGCGGCCGGGACCCGGTCCGTCCGCGCCCCGTCACGCCGGGCCCGGGCCGCGGCGACCAGCTCCCGGGTGGCGGGCGCCACCTCCTGGCCGAAGATCTGGACGAGCTCCGGATGGTGGGCGGGCAGCAGATACGCGCTGGTGCCCGTCTCCAGGGTCAGTTCGGCCAGTTGCTCGGGCCAGTCGGCCGGCCCGCCGCGCGGGAAGCCGCCGTCGCCGGGGGAGAGGTTGTACAGCCGGCGCACCGCCTGCGGCGAGCGGCCCGCCTCGACGGCCGCCTCGTCGACGATGCGCTGGCCCGCGGCGAGCCGGCCCGGCGGCACATGCGGCACGCTGGGCAGCCAGCCGTCCGCGACCGCGCCGGTCAGCCGCAGCATCCGCGGCCCCACCGCCCCGATCCAGACCGAGATGCCGTGCGCCGGCTCGGGACCCGGTGCCGCCCCGTACAGGCCGTAGTGCTTGCCGTCCACATGCGCCCGCCCGCCCCGGGACCACAGGGCCCGGATGACCTCCACGGCCTCGCGGGTGGCGGTGACGGCCTCCCCGGGAGTGCGGTGCGGGCCGCCCTCGGCGGTGATGCGGTCCCAGTAGGCACCGGCGCCCAGGCCGAGTTCGACGCGTCCGCCGCTGAGCCGGTCCAGGCTCGCCGCGGTGCGGGCCAGGGCCGCGGGCGGACGCAGCGGCAGGTTGGCCACGTTGGGGAAGACCCGGACCCGGGAGGTGACGGCGGCGGCCACCGCCAGCACCGTCCAGGCGTCCAGGAAACCCGGCTGGTAGGGGTGGTCGGGGACGCTCAGCAGGTCCAGCCCGGCCCGGTCCGTCGACCGGGCCAGGGCGACGGCGTCCTGCGCCTGCCCGGCGGCGGGCAGCAGGACGGTGCCGAAGAGAACGTCGTGACCGTAGTCGGGCATGGACGGCGCTCCTCAGGCGGTGGTGGAACGGCTCGGCCGGGCCGGGGTCTTGGCCGGGGCCGGAGCCTTGCGCAGCCGGCCGGGACCGGCGAGCGCGGCCAGGGTCGCCACACCCAGCGCGATCGCCGACATCGTGAACGCCGTGGTGTATCCGGACTCGGCCGGGATCGAGGTGCCCGGAACGGTGTCGGACGCGACCAGGGAGGCGGCGATCTGGGCGCCCAGGGAACCGCCGATGGTCCGCATGATCGTGTTGATGCCGGTCGCCTCGCCCGTCTGGCTCGGCTCCACGGCGCTCACCACGAGGTTGGCCAGGGCGGCGAAGGCGAAGCCGACACCGATGCCGAGCACCGCCGAGCCGGTGTACATCGTCCACTTCTCGTCGTGCGCGCCGGCGTAGACCACGAAGCCGAGCACACCGATCAGGCAGGCCAGCACGAGCGGCAGCTTGAAGCCCACGGCGGCACCGATCCGGCCGGCGAGCGGACTGGCGAACAGCATGGTGACGGCCATGGGCACCATGAACAGGCCGGCCTCGGTGACCGAGGCGCCGAAGCCGTAGCCCGCCTGCGGCGGGGTCTGGGCGAGCAGCGGCACCAGGGTGAACGCGCCGTACATGCCGAACCCGATGATGAGCGCGGTCACGTGTGAGGTCGCGACCGCGGGCCGGCGCAGCAGCCGGATGTCGACGAGCGGTTCCCGCAGCCGGCTCTCCACCGCCACGAACACCGCGAGCAGCACCACGGCCGCGACGAACAGGCCGATCACACCGCCCGAGCCCCAGCCCCAGGACTTGCCCTGGCTGATGGCGATGAGCAGCGCCACCACGCCCGCGCTCAGCAGCACCACGCCGGTCCAGTCGATCCGGCCCGGCGAACGGACGGGGGACTCCTTGATGAACGCGGCGACCGCCAGGATGCCCAGCACGATCACGACCAGGCCGGCCCAGAAGATCCAGTGCCAGCCGAGGGCGTCGACGAGGGGGCCGGGGATGACGAGCCCGACGCCGAAGCCGATGCCGAAGGTGGAGCTGATCAAGCCGATGGCGACCGGGACGCGTTCGCGCGGGAACTGGTCGCGGACGATGCCGAAGGCGAGGGGGAAGGCGGCCGATCCGACGCCCTGCACGGCACGTGCGGCGATCAGCATGCCGATCGAGTTCGACACCGCGGCGAGCAGCGTGCCGAGGGCGAAGACCGTCAGGCTGGCGATGAGGACGCGCCGCTTGCCGAACATGTCGCCGACCCGGCCGAGCAGGGCGGTGGCCACGGAGGAGGTCAGCAGGAACGCGCTGAGCACCCAGGAGACCACGGTCGTACTGGTGTCGAACTCCCGCTGCAGGTCGGGCAGGGCGGGCACGACCATCGTCTGCATCAGGGAGAACGAGAGCACCGCGATCAGCAGGGCGGTGAACGGCGCCGCGACACCCGGCGCGGCCGGCGCGGCCGGCGGTGAGCCCTGGGTGGTCTTCGAGTCGGTCATGGTGTGGTCCTTCGAGGTGCGGGCAGCGCGACGCGACGACGGGCGCCGGCTGCACGGCGAATTAATGTCATCACGTAATGGTTGCACGACGTAATCCTTACGTCCAGGTCCACTTTCGGGTTATGCTCCGAGGCATGAAGGAAGCCGACGCCTGCCCTCCCGACGTGCCCGCCGGTGACGCCGGCGGCCGTCCGCCGAGCCTGCTGGCACTGCCCTCGTACCTGGTCAGCCATGTCGCGCGGCTCGGTCACGAGTCGCTCGTCGCCGCCGTCGGCGAGCACGGCCTGAGGCTTCCGCACTTCGCCGCGCTCACCGCCCTCGCCGACTTCGGGCCGCTGCCGCAGCACGAACTGGCCGCGCGGCTCGGCCTGAACCGCAGTCATCTCGTCGGCTACCTCGACACGGTCGAGCAGCGCGGTCTGGTGCAGCGCACCCGTGACCCGGCCGACCGCCGCCGGCAGGTGGTGGCGCTGACCCCGGAAGGGGAGCGGCTCCAGCGCCACCTGCTGGAGGCGGCGCGGCGGGCACAGGACGGCTTCCTGGGAGAGCTGACGACGGCCGAGCGTCATGTGCTGGCGGAGCTCCTGCGCCGGATCCTCGTCGCCGGTGACCGCGCGGACGCGTCGGAGAGTTCCGCCGCGCACGCCTGAGGCGGGGCCGGCCGGAATGAGTTCAAGCCACTCTGCGGGAATTCCGGGACGGCTTACCGGCCGACGGAGTACGCCGGTTTCGCCCCGGCTTCTCGGTATGCCGAAATCTTATGACCGGGCAACTCCGTATAGGCGCAATGCTGCTTCACGAAGGCGCAACATGGTATTCACGGCAAAATTCCTTGTATCGATTACCGTTGGCGGGGTAGGTTTGCGCCGAGTTCGACCTGCATGACGTCCTGGAAGTGGCCGGGGGAAACCATGGTTGATCGCTTACCGGAAGTGCAGTCGGAGCCTGTCATACCTGCCCAGCGCGGTGCTCGTGCCCGTTCGGCCACGGTGGAGGAGCCACCGCCGCCCACCCGTTCGGCGCCGCAGCCGACGACCAGTTGGCGCATTCTCGTCGTCGAGACCGACCCCGCCGAGGCCGAACCGCTCGTCGGTGCCCTGCGGCGGCACGGACACACGGTCGATCACGTGGCGCGGGGCTGCGCCGCGCTCAGCGCCCACGAGGGCGTCGATCTGGTCCTTTTCGATCTCGACCTGCCCGATCTCGACGGCCTGGAGGTCTGCAAGGCGATTCGCGCGGTCAGTTGTGTGCCCATGATCGCGGTCACCGGGCGGGACTCGGAGGTCGACCTGGTTCTGGGGCTGCAGGCAGGCGCCGACGACTACGTCGTCAAGCCCTACGGATTCCGGGAACTGATGGCCCGTATCGAGGCGGTCATGCGCCGGACCCGCGGTGCGTGGAGCCCCGCGGCCCGCGAGATTCAGTACGGCCCGCTGCATATTGACTTGAATTCACGGGAGGTCACCCTCGACGGCCGGGGGGTGGGGCTGACACGTAAAGAATTCGATCTGCTCTGCATTCTTGCCGCGCAACCCGGGTCCGTCATTCCGAGAAAGCGTTTGCTGCAGCAGGTCTGGGGTGATTCCTGGTCCCGTCGCACCGTGGACACCCATGTCAGCAGTTTGCGCAGCAAACTGGGGGGAAGCGACTGGATCATCACCGTACGAGGGGTGGGATTCAAGCTGGGAAACGGCTGAGCGACCTGATGGACGCGGCGTCAGGAACCGGGCCGCCCTCAGCAGTACCTCCATAGTTCCCCACGGCAGGATCCGCGCTGTGCGGCTCTGCCGCCCGCCCGGTGCACGGCGCGCGATCGTGCGGTCGGCTCCACCTGCTTCCTGCCGGTGGCCGGCATCGGCGTCGCGGGCGCGGACACCGCGCCCCAGGACCTCCGGCCGCCGCCGGCACCCGGCGCACCCGCGCGCGAGCGCCTCACGGCACGGACTGACGGGCATGTGAGGGGCGCCGACGGGCACGAACGCGCGCCGTCGTACGTTGGGCGGGACGAGAGGGGGGACCACCATGACGGATGTCATCGATCTGGGTGAGTACGGCGACGCGTTCCGCACCGACCCGCACCGGGTGTACGCCGAACTGCGTGCCCGAGGCCCGGTCCACCGCGTACTGCCGCCCGAGCCCAACCGCTTCGAGACCTGGCTCGTCGTCGGGTACGAGGAGGCACGGGCGGCGCTGGCCGATCCGCGCCTGGCCAAGGACCCCGGCGGGATCGGCGTGCGGCCGCTGGACGAGGAGCTGATAGGGAAGTACCTGCTGGTCGCCGACCCGCCCCAGCACACCCGGCTGCGCGGGCTCGTCTCCCGTGCCTTCACCATGCGCCGGGTGGAGCGGCTGGCGCCGCGGATCCAGCGGATCACCGACGACCTGCTGGACGCGATGCTGCCGCACGGCCGCGCCGACCTCGTGGAGTCCTTCGCCTACCCGCTGCCGATCAGCGTGATCTGCGAACTGCTCGGCGTGCCCGAGATGGACCGCGACGCGTTCCGGAAGATGTCGACGGAGACGGTCGCCCCCACCAGCGCGGAGAGCGAACACGACGCCATCGCGCGGCTCGCCGCCTACCTCACCGACCTGATCGAGGACAAGCGGTGCGCGGGGCCGGGCGACGACCTGCTGAGCGACCTGATCCGGATCACCACCGAGGACGGGGACCGGCTCTCCCCCGGGGAACTGCGCGGCATGGCCTACGTCCTGCTGATCGCGGGCCACGAGACGACGGTCAACCTCATCACGAACACGGTCCTGACCCTGCTGCGGCACCCGGACCGGCTCGCCGCCCTGCGCGCCGACACGAGCCTGACCGACGCGGTCGTCGAGGAAGTGCTGCGCTACGAGGGACCGGTGGAGAACGCGACGTTCCGGTACGCCGCGCAGCCGCTGGAGATAGGCGGCGTGCCCATCGCGCAGGGCGAGGCGGTGATGATCGGCCTCGCCGCCGCCGGCCGTGACCCCGGCCGCTACCCCGGCCCGGACCGCTTCGACCTCCACCGCGAGACCCGCGGCCACCTCGCCTTCGGCCACGGCATCCACTACTGCCTGGGCGCCCCGCTGGCCCGTCTGGAGGCGCGCACGGCGATCCGCACCCTGCTGGAGCGCGCCCCCGACCTGGCCCTCGACGGCCCGCCCGGCGAGTGGCTGCCGGGCATGCTGATACGGGGGGTGCGCAGCCTGCCGGTGCGCTGGTGACGCCCGTTCGGTGAAGAGGTCCCGCGTCTCGCCGCGTCCCGTACGCAGGCGGGGCGCCGACGAGGCCGGCCCGGCCGGTCACCCCGCCACCGACTCCGCCGCCCCCGGGATCTCCGCCAGATGCACCGGCCGGTGCTCCCGCCGGGACAGCTCGCACGCCTCGGCGATCCGCAGGGCCTGCAACGCCTCCCGCCCGTCACAGGGATTGGCCCGCTCACCGCGCACCACCTCGACGAACGCCGACAACTCCGCCTCGTAGGCGGGCCCGAAGCGTTCCACGAACCCCGTCCACGGCTTGTCGGCGGCCGGCGGCCCGGTCGGCTCGGTGGACGCGACCGGCGTCCGGTCGTCCAGGCCGACGACGATCTGGTCCAGCTCCCCGGCCAGCTCCATGCGGACGTCGTAGCCCGCGCCGTTGAGCCGGGTCGCGGTCACCGTGGCGAGCGTGCCGCCGGCGAGGGTCAGCAGCGCCGCGCCGGTGTCGACGTCGCCCGCCGCGCGGAACATCGGCGGACCGGCGTCGGACCCGGCCGCGTACACGTCGACGACCTCCTGCCCGGTGACCCAGCGCAGGATGTCGAAGTCGTGGACCAGCGTGTCCCGGTACAGCCCGCCGGACCCCGGCAGATACGCGGCCGGCGGCGGCTCCCGGTCGCTCGTCAGCGCCCGGACGGTGTGCAGCCGCCCGAGCCGCCCGGACCGTACCGCCTCCCGCGCCCCCGCGTAGCCCGTGTCGAAGCGGCGCTGGAAACCCATGTGCAGGACCGTCCCGGCCGCCTCGACCTCGGCGAGCGCGTGCAGCGTGCCGGGCAGGTCGAGCGCGATGGGCTTCTCGCAGAACACCGGCAGCCCCGCACGCGCCGCCCGGCCGATCAGCCCGGCGTGGGCCGGGGTCGCCGTCGCGATCACCACGGCGTCCACGCCCCACCGGAAGATCTCGTCCACCCCCGGCGCCGCCGTCTCGCCCAGCCGCTGCGCCAGCTCCTGCGCCCGTGCCGCGTCCGTGTCCGTCAGGATCAGCGAGCCGACGTCACGATGGCGGCTGAGCGTGTTCGCGTGGACGGTGCCGATCCGGCCCGTACCGATGACCCCGATGCGCATGCCCTCACGGTGGGCTCGGAGCCCGCCCGCTGTCAACGCCCATGTCCGGACAACCTGACTACACGACTTCCCGTCATCAGCGCACGGAGTTACGCTCGGGCCCGTGCCGAAACCGGAAAGGGCCCCGACCGTGCCGCTCGATCTCACCGTGGACCGCGGCAGCCCCGTGCCGCTGTACTTCCAGCTCTCGCAGCGGCTGGAGGCGGCGATCGAGCGCGGGGACCTGACACCCGGCAGCCTGCTGGGCAATGAGATCGACCTCGCCGCGCGCCTCGGCCTGTCCCGGCCCACCGTCCGCCAGGCCATCCAGTCGCTCGTCGACAAGGGCCTGCTCGTGCGCCGCCGCGGCGTCGGCACCCAGGTCGTGCACAGCAGGGTCAAGCGGCCCCTGGAGCTCAGCAGCCTCTACGACGACCTGGAGGCGGCGGGGCAGCGTCCGGCCACGAAGGTCCTGGTCAACACCGTGGTTCCCGCCGACATGGAGATCGCCGCCGCCCTCGGCGTCCCCGAGGGCGGTGACGTGCACCGGGTGGAGCGGCTGCGGCTGGCGCACGGGGAGCCGATGGCGTACCTGTGCAACTTCCTCCCGCCGGGCCTGCTCGATCTGGGCACCGAGCAGCTGGAGGCCACCGGTCTGTACCGGCTGATGCGCGCCGCCGGGATCACGCTGCACAGCGCCCGCCAGTCCATCGGCGCCCGCGCCGCCACCGCCGTCGAGGCGGAGCGGCTCGGCGAGGCCGAGGGCACCCCGCTGCTGACCATGCAGCGCACCACCTTCGACGACACCGGCCGCGCGGTCGAGTTCGGCACCCACGTCTACCGGCCGTCCCGCTACTCCTTCGAGTTCCAGCTGCTCGTGCGGTCGTGAGCGCACGCCGCTCCCGCGGCCCCGAGCGTCTCGCGCCTGCCCGTTCCGTGAGCGCCCCGTGCCTGCCCGTTCCGTGAGCGCCTCGCACCTGCCCGTTCCGCGAGGGCCTCGTGTCTGCCCGTTCCGCGAGGGCCTCGTGTCTGCCCGTTCCGCGAGGGCCTCGTGTCCGTCTGTCCCGCGAGGTTCCGTGCCTGTCCGCCCCCGAGGCCGACCGACCGACTTCTTCCTAATGTTCGGACAAAATGACTGACGTATGCTCCCCGGAGGCAGGGTGCCGGAGGCCCATGTCCGACAATGGGGCGTTTGGGGCCGGTGGGAGAACCGGCCCCCACGTACGACAGAGCACGGCAAGAAGGGCACGGCCTCGTGGCACGGTTTCGGACCTGGGTAGGCATCGCGGTGGCAGGGGCGCTGTCGCTGTCGCTCGCCGGATGCAGCAGCACCGGCGGCAAGCGCGCCGAGGACGCCCGCAAGGCCGCGGCGGCCCAGGGCAGGGCGGCGGTGGACACACCGCGCTGGACCTTCGCGATGATCACCCACTCGGGCGATGGCGACACCTTCTGGGACATCGTCCAGAGCGGCGCCGAACAGGCCGCCGTCAAGGACAACATCAACTTCCTGTACTCGCACGACGACGAGGCGCAGCAGCAGGCGCAGCTCGTGGACGCGGCCGTCGACAAGAAGGTCGACGGGATCATCGTCACGCTCGCCAAGCCCGACGCGATGAAGGCGGCCGTCGCCCGCGCGCGCAAGGCGGGCATCCCGGTGATCACCGTGAACTCCGGCTCCGCGGAGTCGAAGGAGTTCGGCGCGCTCACCCACATCGGCCAGGACGAGACGATCGCCGGCGAGGCGGTCGGCGAGCAGCTGAACGCGCGCAAGCGGAAGAAGGCGGTCTGCGTCCTGCACGAGCAGGGCAACGTCGGCCACGAGCAGCGCTGCGACGGCGTGGAGAAGACCTTCGACGGCACCGTCCAGCGGCTGTACGTCAACGGCACCAGCATGCCCGACGTGCAGTCCGCCATCGAGGCCAAGCTCCAGACGGACAGGTCCGTCGACGCCGTCGTCACGCTCGGCGCCCCGTACGCCGACACCGCCGTGAAGGCCAAGCAGGGCGCGAACAGCGACGCCGAGATCGACACCTTCGACCTCAACGCCAAGGTGGCCGCCGGCCTGAAGGACGGCACCCTCGGCTTCGCCGTCGACCAGCAGCCCTACCTCCAGGGCTACCAGGCGGTCGACCTGCTGTGGCTGTACAAGTACAACGCCGACGTCCTCGGCGGCGGCCGGCCGGTGCTCACCGGGCCGCAGATCATCACCAAGGACGACGCCGACGCGCTGGCGGACTTCACGAAGCGGGGAACGCGATGAGCGCCACCACCGGCACGAAGACCACGGACGGCGGGGACGAGAGGGTCCTGCGGACCTCGCCGCTGCGCAAGCTGCTGGGCCGCCCCGAGCTCGGCTCGGTCGTCGGCGCCCTCGCGGTCTTCGTCTTCTTCGCTCTGGCCGCCGACAGCTTCCTGCGCGTCTCCAGCCTCGGCACGGTCCTGTACGCCGCCTCCACCATCGGCATCATGGCCGTGCCCGTCGCGCTGCTGATGATCGGCGGGGAGTTCGACCTGTCCGCGGGCGTGATGGTCACCTCCTCGGCGCTGATCTCGTCGATGTTCAGCTACCAGATGACCGCCAACGTCTGGGTCGGCGTCGGCGTGTCCCTGCTGGTCACCCTGGCCATCGGCGCCTTCAACGGCTTCATGCTGACCCGCACGAGGCTGCCCAGCTTCATCATCACGCTCGGCACCTTCCTGATGCTGACCGGCATGAACCTCGGCTTCACCAAGCTGATCGACGGCACCGTCTCCACCAAGACCATCGCCGACATGGAGGGCTTCCCCTCCGCCCGCGACGTCTTCGCCTCGACGCTCACCGTCGGCGGCGCCGACATCAAGATCACCATCGTGTGGTGGCTCGCGATGGTCGCCGTCGCCAGCTGGATCCTGCTGCGCACCCGCGCGGGCAACTGGATCTTCGCGGTCGGCGGCAACCAGGACGCCGCCCGCGCCGTCGGCGTCCCCGTGAACAAGACCAAGATCGGCCTCTACATGGGCGTCGCCTTCGGCGCCTGGGTGGCCGGCCAGCACCTGCTCTTCTCCTACGACGTCGTCCAGTCCGGCGAGGGCGTCGGCAACGAGCTGATCTACATCATCGCCGCCGTCATCGGCGGCTGCCTGATCACCGGCGGCTACGGCAGCGCCATCGGCTCGGCAGTCGGCGCGCTGCTGTTCGGCATGACCAGCAAGGGCATCGTCTTCGCCGAGTGGAACCCCGACTGGTTCAAGTTCTTCCTCGGAGCCATGCTGCTCCTCGCGACCCTGCTCAACGCCTGGGTCCGCAAGCGCGCGGAGGCCACCAAGTGACGCAGACCGCACCGCGTACGGCGCTCGTCGAGCTGTCCGGCGTCGGCAAGCACTACGGAAACGTCCGCGCCCTCGAAGGGGTCTCGCTCCAGGTCCACGCCGGCGAGATCACCTGCGTGCTGGGCGACAACGGAGCCGGCAAGTCCACCCTCATCAAGATCATCGCCGGTCTGCACCAGCACGACGCCGGCACGCTGGCCATCGAGGGCGAGGAGACCCGCCTGTCCTCCCCGCGCGAGGCCCTGGACCGCGGCATCGCGACCGTCTACCAGGACCTGGCCGTCGTCGGCCTGATGCCGGTGTGGCGGAACTTCTTCCTCGGCTCCGAGCCGCGCAAGGGCACCGGCCCCTTCAAGCGCCTGGACGTCGACCTCATGCGCGAGACCACCCGCGCCGAGCTGCTCCGCATGGGCATCGACCTGCGCGACGTGGACCAGCCCATCGGCACCCTCTCCGGCGGCGAGCGCCAGTGCGTGGCGATCGCCCGCGCGGTGTACTTCGGCGCGAAGGTGCTGGTCCTGGACGAGCCCACGGCGGCGCTCGGCGTGAAGCAGTCCGGCGTGGTGCTGAAGTACGTGGCGGCGGCCCGGGACCAGGGTCTGGGCGTCGTGCTGATCACCCACAACCCGCACCACGCGTACCTGGTGGGGGACCGGTTCGTGCTCCTGAAGCGGGGCACGATGGTGGGGAATCACACACGGGAGGAGATCACCCTGGACGAGCTGACCCGTCAGATGGCGGGCGGCAACGAACTGGACGACCTCCGCCACGAGCTGCAACGCCCCTAGGAGGACGGGGAACCGCCCGGCCGGCCACGACGCGCCCACGGGCGGTGCGCACCGGGGTATACCGGGGCAGGCCGGGCGCCATTCCGTCACTCCCCGTACGACACGCAGCGTGAGCGTACGGCAGAATCGGCCCCGATGAGCACCTACCGCGACCTCACCGCCCCCATCGGCTCCCGCCGGGCCACCGTGCTGCGCACGGTGGGCACCCGGGAGCGCCGCTCGCACCTGACGGCGCCCCGCGTGCCCACCGTCGGCATCGACATCGGCGGCACGAAGGTGATGGCGGGCGTCGTCGACGCCGACGGCAACATCCTGGAGAAGCTCCGCACGGAGACCCCGGACAAGTCCAAGAGCCCCCAGGTCGTCGAGGACACCATCGTCGAACTGGTCCTGGACCTGTCCGACCGGCACGACGTGCACGCCGTCGGCATCGGCGCGGCCGGCTGGGTCGACGCCGACCGCAACCGCGTGCTGTTCGCCCCCCACCTGTCCTGGCGCAACGAACCCCTCAGGGACCGCCTCTCCGGCCGGCTCTCCGTGCCCGTCCTGGTCGACAACGACGCCAACACCGCCGCCTGGGCCGAGTGGCGCTTCGGCGCCGGCCGCGGCGAGGACCACCTCGTCATGATCACGCTCGGTACCGGCATCGGCGGCGCGATCCTGGAGGACGGCCAGGTCAAGCGCGGCAAGTACGGCGTCGCCGGCGAGTTCGGACACATGCAGGTCGTCCCCGGCGGCCACCGCTGCCCGTGCGGCAACCGCGGCTGCTGGGAGCAGTACAGCTCCGGCAACGCCCTGGTCCGGGAGGCCCGCGAGCTGGCCGCGGCCGACTCGCCGGTGGCGTACGGGATCATCGAGCACGTCAAGGGCCAGATCTCCGACATCACCGGCCCCATGATCACCGAGCTGGCGCGCGAGGGCGACGCCATGTGCATCGAGCTGCTCCAGGACATCGGGCAGTGGCTCGGCGTCGGCATCGCCAACCTCGCCGCGGCCCTCGACCCGTCCTGCTTCGTCATCGGCGGCGGGGTCAGCGCCGCCGACGACCTGCTGATCGGCCCCGCCCGCGACGCCTTCAAACGCCAGCTCACCGGCCGCGGCTACCGCCCCGAGGCCCGCATCGTCCGCGCCCAGCTCGGCCCCGAGGCCGGCATGGTCGGCGCCGCCGACCTGGCCCGCCTGGTCGCCCGCCGCTTCCGCCGGGCCAAGCGGCGCCGGGTGGAGCGGCACGAGCGCTACGAGAAGTACGCACAGGCCCGCCGCTCGGCCCGGGAGGCGTCGTGACGGAGGCCCCGCCGCAGCGGACCGGAGCCCCGGAGGGCCCCGGGTCCCCGGAGACCTCCGGGAACCCGGCCGGGGACCGCCGCCGCGTGATCCGCCGCAGGGCCCTCACCCTGCTCATCATCGTGCTCCTCATCGGCATCCCGGCCGGTTACCTGGTGATCTCCGCCAACCAGAGCCGGGACAGCGGCCGGGACAAGGAGAAGAAGTACTCGGCGACCGGCCTGACCGAGGGCTGGCCGTCCAAGCTGCAGCGCCGCATCTACCAGGTGCCCGTCCCGCACCCCGCCGCCAAGGTCGCGTACTACGAGACGAACAACTGGAAGACCAGCCGCCTGTACGTCCAGTTCGAGACCACCGCCGCGGGGCTGGACGCCTTCCTCGCGGGCGTGGGCGTCCACCGGGACGACCTCGAACGGGACCGCATCACCATCAGCGGCCGCGACCAGCGGATCACCGGCTGGGAGCTCACCGGCCCCGGTCCCTGGCAGGGCCTCGTCCACGAGCAGGAGAACCCGGCCCCCACGCACGACATCGTCGTCGGCACGGCCGACCCGGACCGTCCGATGGTGTACGTCGTCTCCCGCACGGTTCCCTGACGTCCCGCACGGTTCTCTGACGTCCCGCACGGTTTTCCGGCGAACGGAGCCGGGACGCGGGACTCGGCAGCCGGGGGCGCGGGCCGCAGCAGCCGGGCGCGGGTCTTCCGGCCCGGCGTCCGGCGGTGTTGCCCGGGTCCGGCGGTGTGGCCCGGGGCCATCCGTCGCCGCCCGGCCGGCCGCCGGGGCCGATTGTCAGACCCCGCCCGTAGAGTCGAAGACATCCGATCGGACCCGTGGGCGGGAGGGGGGCAAGACGTATGAGCGACAGGACCGCGCTGCCCGGGCCTGCGCAGGCGGCGCGGGAGTCCGCCCCGGACGTCTCCCGGGACGTCTCCCTCCGGCTCGCCGCCGTCTTCCTGCCCGCGCCCCTCCCGCGCGAGGGCCGGGTCGCCTTCTGGGACCCCGAGGGCGGCGGCCTGCCCGCCCCGGACACCGAGCTCACCGTCGTACGGCGGCACGGCACCGGCGTACGGCGCAGGACCACGCCCGCGCTGTCGCTCCCGCTCGCCGAGGCCCTGCCCCTGCTGGTCCGCGCCCGGCACGCCTCGGCCGCCCACCCCGCCACCGCCTGCTGGGGCGCCGCCGCCCTGCACGCCCTGCGGCTCACCGCGCGCGGCCGGCTGCTGCCCGGACTGACGGCGACGGGCCACGACGCCTGGCGGGCCGGACCGCTGGACCCGGACGACCTCGCGCACCTGCGCGCGGTGGCCGCCGCCCTGCCCCCGGAGGGACACGCGGTGCCGCTGGACGGCCCGGGGCCGATCCGGCTCCCCGAGCCGGAAGCGCTGATGCGCGCCTTCCTGGACGCGGTCGCGGACATCCTGCCCCGCACCCCGGCCGCGCCCCACGCCTCGGGCAGGCCCTTCGCCGCGCGCGAGCCCCGGCACCTGCCCACGGCCCACGACTGGGCGGCGGAGGTCGCCGCGGGCATGGACGCGGGCGTGCGGATCTCGCTCCGCCTGGACCTGTCGGCGTACGACCTGTTCGACCGCGGCGACGACACCGGCGGGGCCCGCGGCGCCGGCGCGGCGATCGTCCAGGTGCACAGCCTCGCCGACCCCACCCTGGTGGCCGACGCCGCCGACCTGTGGGCGGGCACGGCGGACGCCGCCTTCGGACCTCGCGCGCGCGTGGACACCGCCCTCGCGGTGCGCCGCGCGGCCCGCGTCTGGCCGCCGCTCGACCGGCTCGCCCGCCAGGACGTGCCCGACGTCCTGGCCCTGTCCGAGGAAGAGCTCGGCGACCTGCTCGGCGTCGCGGCCACCCGGCTCGCCGCGGCCGGGGTCGCCGTCCACTGGCCCCGCGACCTGGCCCAGGACCTGACCGCGACGGCGGCGGTCACACCCGCCCCCGGCTCGGCGACCGACGGCACCGGCTTCTTCGAGAGCGGGGAGCTGCTGCGGTTCCACTGGCAGCTCGCCCTCGGCGGCGACGCGCTGACCGAGGCCGAGATGGACACGCTCGCCGAGGCCCACCGCCCCGTCGTACGGCTGCGGGACCGCTGGGTCCTGGTCGACCCGGCCCTCGTCCGCCGGGCCCGCAAGCGGGAGCTGGGACTGCTGGACCCGGTCGACGCGCTGTCCGTCGCGCTCACCGGCAGCGCCGAGGCCGACGGCGAGACGGTGGAGGCGGTGCCCGTCGGCGCCCTGGCCGCGCTGCGCGACCGCATCACCGCGGGCGTGGACCCGGCCGAGCCGCCCCCCGGCCTGCACGCCACCCTCCGCGACTACCAGCTCAGGGGCCTGGCCTGGCTGGACCTGATGACCTCCCTCGGCCTCGGCGGCTGCCTCGCCGACGACATGGGCCTGGGCAAGACGGTCACCCTCATCGCCCTGCACCTGAAGCGGGCGCGCAGCGAACCGACGCTCGTGGTCTGCCCGGCCTCGCTGCTCGGCAACTGGCAGCGGGAGATCCACCGGTTCGCCCCCGGCGTCCCCGTCCGCCGCTTCCACGGCCCCGACCGCAGCCTGGACGGACTGAGCGGCGGTTTCGTCCTCACCACGTACGGCACGATGCGGTCGGCGGCACCGGAGCTCGCCGGGCAGCGCTGGGGCATGGTCGTCGCCGACGAGGCGCAGCACGTCAAGAACCCCTACTCGGCCACGGCGAAGGCCCTGCGCACCATCCCGTCCCCGGCCCGCGTGGCCCTGACCGGCACCCCGGTGGAGAACAACCTCTCCGAGCTGTGGGCCCTGCTCGACTGGACCACCCCCGGCCTGCTCGGCCCGCTGAAATCCTTCCGCGCCCGGCACGCGCGCGCGGCGGAGAACGGCGAGGACGACGAGGCGGTGCGGCGCCTGGCCCGCCTCGTCCGCCCCTTCCTCCTGCGCCGCCGCAAGTCCGACCCGGGGATCGTCCCCGAGCTGCCGCCGAAGACCGAGACGGACCACCCCGTCCCGCTCACCCGCGAGCAGGCCGCGCTGTACGAGGCGGTGGTGCGCGAGTCGATGCTGGCCATCGAGTCCTCGCAGGGCATGGCCCGCCGCGGGCTGGTGCTCAAACTGCTCACCTCCCTGAAGCAGATCTGCGACCACCCCGCGCTCTTCCTGAAGGAGGACCACCCGCCCGGAGCCGGTGACCGCCTGGCCGCCCGCTCCGGCAAACTCGCCCTCCTCGACGAGCTGCTGGACACCGTGCTCGCGGAGGACGGCTCGGCGCTCGTCTTCACCCAGTACGTCGGCATGGCCCGCCTCATCACCTCCCACCTGGCCGCCCGCGCGGTCCCCGCGGAGCTGTTGCACGGCGGTACGCCCGTACCGGAGCGGGAGCGCATGGTGGACCGCTTCCAGGCCGGCGCGACCCCCGTCCTCGTGCTCTCCCTGAAGGCGGCCGGCACCGGCCTGAACCTCACCCGCGCCGGTCACGTCGTCCACTTCGACCGCTGGTGGAACCCGGCCGTCGAGGAGCAGGCCACCGACCGCGCCTACCGCATCGGCCAGACCCAGCCCGTCCAGGTCCACCGCCTGATCACCGAGGGCACGGTCGAGGACCGCATCGCCGAGATGCTGGAGGCCAAGCGGGCCCTGGCCGACGCGATCCTCGGCTCCGGCGAGACCGCCCTCAGCGAACTGACGGACCGCGAACTGTCCGACCTGGTGTCCCTGCGGAGGCCGACATGACGCCCGGACCCGCCGACGAGGCCCGCCGCGCCCTGCGGGCCGCACGGAAGCGGCAGGAGGAGACGCCGGACCGGCGCCCGGCCGGCGCCGCGTCCCCGCCGCGCACCGCCGAGACGGACCCGGCGCCGGAGACCGCCGGTGCCGGTGAGACCACGGAACGCGCGGACGCTGCCGCGCGGGTCGCGGAAGGCGCGGCCCTCACGGATGCCGAGGCGGCCGTGGCCGACGCGCGGCGTGCGGAAGCCGATGACGACGCGGAGGCGGGAGGCTCCGCCGGCCTCGGCGCACCCGCCGGGGCGGTGACACCTCCGGCGGACGGTGACGGGCGCCCCGGCCCTCGTCCGGCCGATGAGGCCCGGGCGGCGCTGCGGCGGGCGGTGTCCGCACGGCGCACCGCACCGCGCGGTACCGACGACTCGGCCGCCGGGGCCGGGCCGGCCGGGGTCGGATCGGCCGGGGCCGGGCCGGCCGGAGTCGGGAAGGGATTGGCCGGAGACGGACCGGCCCGGGACGGGCTGGCCGGGGCCGGGAATGGATGGGACGGGAACGGACAGACCGGAGACGGACAGACCGGAGACGGACAGACCGGAGACGGACCGGCTGGGGACGGACCGGCCGGAAATGGGCCGGCCGGAAATGGGCCGGCCGGAAATGGGCCGGCCGGAAATGGGCCGGCCGGAAATGGGCCGTCTGGGGACGGGCCGGCTCCGGGCTCGTCCGCGCGTGCTCGTGAGGTGAAGCCGGACGGTCTCCCGCTCCGGGAGCCGCGCCGGCCCGTCGGCGCATCCCGCACCGACCGCACCGACAGCCCTGTCCCGCCAGCCCGGCGCACCGCGGGCGACCGGCCCGGCGCCCGCCCCGGGGACGCCGCGCGTGAGGCCCTGCGAGCGGCCCTCCGGGAAGCGCGGCAGACCCGCGCCGGTGACACGGCCGGGGAGACCGGAAGCACGTCCCGCCCGTCCCGCCCCGGGCCTTCCGCGCCTCTCTCGCCTTCCGTGCCTTCCGTGCCTTCCGCCCCTCGCGCCCGGAATACCTCGCGTACCGAGGACGCCGTCCGGGCCCGTGCCGTACGGGAGTTGCTCAAGGACGCGTTCCGGATGCCGCCCGAGACCGACCACGCCGGGGAGGCACCCGCCCCTGCCGGGGAGGCACCCGCCCCCGCCGCCGGGTCTCCCGGTCTTCCCGGGCTCCCCGAGCCGCCCGCGGGCTCCCCGGCCGGCGCGTCGCGGCAGCCGGAACCGTCCGGTCCGTCCGGTCCGCCGCCCGGCTGTACCTCCTCCGCGCCACCCGCCCCACCCCAGGTTCCCCCCTCCATGGCCGCCCCGGGGCGCGACGGCGAGCACCGGCGCACCTTTCCCGCCTTCCCCGCCCGTACGACGGCCGACGGCGGGTTCGCCGAGACGTGGTGGGGCAACGCATGGGTCACCGCGCTGGAGGAGGCCGCGCCGGACCCCGAGCGGCTGGCACGCGGGCGCGGTTACGCGGAGCGGGGGCACGTCGACGCGATCACCGTGACGCCCGGGCTCGTGCTCGCGTACGTCCGGGGCAGCCGTCCGCGCCCTTACCGGGTGCAGCTGCGGCTGCGCACGCTCGACGACGCCGCGTGGGAGCGGTTCCTGGACACCGCCGCCGAGCGGCCGGGACACATCGCCGCCCTCCTCGACAAGGAACTGCCCCCCTCGCTCGCGGACTGCGGCGTCCCCCTGCTCCCCGGCCCCGGCGACCTCGCCCCGCACTGCAACTGCCCCGACTCCGGCCACCCCTGCAAGCACGCCGCCGCCCTCTGTTACCAGACGGCACGACTGCTGGACGCCGATCCCTTCGTCCTGCTCCTGCTGCGCGGACGCGGCGAACGCGAGCTGATCGACGCCCTGTCCCGGCTCAGCGCCGCCCGAGCGGCCCGCGCCGCCCGGTCCGGGCAACCGGCGCCCCTGCCCGGCGTACGGGCGAGCGAGGTCCTGACGCCACGCCGGCTCCCTCCGCTCCCGGCCCCGTTGCCCGCGCCTCCGCACCCGGAGCAGCTCCCCGTCTACCCGGCGGCGCCCGGCGGCCCGGACCCCTTCGCGCTGGACCAGCTGGCCACCGACGCCGCCGCCCGGGCGCACGCGCTGCTCACCACGGGCCGCGACCCGGTCGGCGGCCTGACGCTGTGGCAGGACGCCGTCCGCCTCGCCGCCGCCCGCCCCGGCTCCGGTCTCACCGCCGCCACCCGGGCCCTGTACGCCTCCCTCGCCGCCGCCACCGGCCGCACCACGGCCGACCTGGCGCGCGCGGTCGCCGCCTGGCGCCAGGGCGGCCTGGAAGGACTCACCGTCCTCGAAGAGCCCTGGGACCCGCCGGCCGGCCGCTTCGACCGCGCGCGGCCTCTCCTCCTCGCCGCCGACCTCCCCGCCTTCCGCCCCTGGCGCAACCGCCTCACCCACCCCCTCGGCCACGTCCAGCTCCGCCTGGGCCGGGACGGACTGTGGTACGCCTACGAGTCGGAACCCGGCCGCGAGGACTGGTGGCCCCGCGGCACCCCCGACCTCGACCCGGTGGGCGCCCTGACGGGCCTGGGCGCCCCCGGCGGCCCCTCCTGACGCCCCGCCCCGCCGCCGGCGGTCACGCTCTCGGCGACCTCGTCGCCCAGCCCGGCGGCCTTTGCCCGCGAGCAGGACGAGGGCGGTTGCGGGCGGCGGTCATCGCGGTGTGCCGGCCGGCCCCTCCAGATCCGCCAGGGCTCCGTCCGGCCTCTGGTCCCCCCGCGTCTCCGCGGCGGCCACGGGCTGCGGGCCGGGACGCCGCGGCCGGACCCAGAGGGCGTGGACACCCGCGAGGAGTGCCAGCCACACCGCGCCGACGACCAGGGCGATCCGGGTGCTCTCGTAGAAGCCGAGCAGCACCATGACCGCGGTCATGAAGACGATGGCGGCGATCTGGCCGTAGGGCCAGAAGGGAGCGGGGAACTTCAGGGCCGCCGCCTCCTCGGCGGACATCGACCTCCGTGCCTTCACGTGGGTGAGCAGGATCATCAGCCACACCCAGACGGTGGCGAACGTCGCGATCGAGGAGATGATCAGGAAGATCCTGTCGGGCATGAGGACGTTCAGCAGCACGCCGAGCAGCAGGGCCCCGATCATGATGAGGGTGGTCACCCACGGCACGCCGTTGCGGGTGAGCCGCAGCATGACCGCGGGGCCCTGCCGCCGCTCCGCCAGGCCGTACATCGTGCGGCCCGCGGCGAAGATGTCGCTGTTGATCGCCGACAGAGCGGCGGTGAGGACGACGAGGTTCAGCACGGCGGCCGCGGACTTGAGCCCGACACCGGTGAAGATCTCGACGAAGGGGCTGCCCGAGGAGTCGATGTCCTGCCAGGGGGTGATCGACATGATCACGGCGAGGGTCAGGACGTAGAAGAGGATGATCCGCAGCGGGATGGAGTTGACCGCGCTCGGGATGGTCTTCTCCGGGGACTCCGCCTCACCCGCCGTGACACCGATGATCTCCGTGCCGCCGAAGGCGAACATCACGACGGCGAAGGAGATGACGAAACCGTCGATGCCGTTCGCGAAGAAGCCCCCGTGGCCCCACAGGTTCGACAGGCCGACGTGGCCGTCGCCGCTGCCCAGACCGAAGGCGATCACGGCGATGCCGACGAGGATCATCGCGACGATGGCGACGATCTTCACCAGGGAGAGCCAGAACTCCAGCTCGCCGAAGACCTTGACGCTGACGAGGTTGAGCATGCCGATGAGGAGGACGGCGGCCAGCACCCAGATCCAGCGCGGCACGTCGGGGAACCAGAAACCCATGTAGACACCGACCGCGGTGATGTCCGCCACGCAGACGATGACCATCTCGAAGGCGTACGTCCAGCCCGTGGTGAATCCGGCGAGCGGGCCGAGGTGCCTGGTCGCGTACTCGCCGAAGGAGCCGGCGCTCGGGGAGGCCACGGCCATCTCGCCGAGGGACCGCAGCACGAGGAAGACGGCGGCTCCGCCGATCAGATAGGCCAGCAGGACTGCGGGCCCGCCGGCCTTGATCGACTCGGAGGAGCCGTAGAAGAGCCCCGTGCCGATCGCGGAGCCGAGGGCGATGAAGCGGATGTGCCGGGAACGGAGCCCTCTGCTCAGGCCGGTGGTGTCGGTACGCAAAACGAGTGTCTCCCTCTTCGGGGTGTGCGCCGGAAGGCAGGGCGGGGCGATGTCTGGCGCGCCCGCGCCGGTTCGTCGTCCGAACTCCCGGCGGCGGACGGCTGCCTGTATATTCCTGCCTATACAGGAGCGTCAAGGGGTGGCCCGATGAGTGAACGCGCGTCGACGCCGGACACGCCGTCGTCGTCGAGGGCGTCGTCGAGCGCGTCACCGGCCGTCGGCCGGGCGCTGGACATGCTGGTGTACCTCGCCGGGCGCCCCGGGCTGGTGCAGGCCGCGACGCTCGCCCGCGACCTGGGCATCCCGAGGTCGTCGGCGTACCACATCCTCACCGTCCTGGCCGACCGCGGCTTCGTCACCTACGTGCCGGCGGAGCAGGCGTACGGGCTGGGCGTCACTTCTTTCGAGGTGGGCTCCGCCTATCTGCGCCATGAGCCCCTGGAACGGCTCGCCCGGCCCATTCTACGTGGCCTCGCGAGCCGCCTCGGCCAGACGGTGCACCTGGGGGTCCTGCACGGCGCGGAGACGGTCTACCTGCTCAAGGAGCGACCGCCCGCAGGCCGGGCCGGCGACGTCGACATCGCCCTCGTCACCGACATCGGCGTGCGTCTGCCGGCCCACCTCACGGCCAACGGGCGCGCCATCCTCGCTCACACCTCCGAGGCGCAGCTGCGGGCGCTCTTCCCCCGGCCCGGCGACCTGACCACCCGCACGGGCAAGGGGCCGCGGACGCTGCCGGAGCTGGTGGGCGAGCTGTCCCGGGAACGCGAGCGCGGCTGGTCGCAGGAGGTCGAACTGGTCACCCAGGGGTTCTGCTCGATGGGGGTGGCGGCGTTCGACCACAACGAGCGGCCCGTCGCGGCGATCAGCACCACCTGGCGCCGCCACCACGGCCTGCACGACGTGGAGCGGGTACGGGACGTCCTGCGGCAGGGCGCCGCACGGCTGACCGCGGCCGTCTCGGGCCATGCGCCGGCGACGGGGACGGCGTCCGCCGCCTGAGCGGGCGTCAGTGCGTGGCGAACGAGCCCTCCAGGCGGTAGCGGGAGCCGGGGTGCAGCAGCCGCGCGATGCTGACGAGCGCGTCCCGCGACCAGGTGCGGCGGAAGATCAGCAGGCACGGCTCGGACGGCGCGATGCCGAGGATCGCGCACTCCTCCGGCGACGCCGGCACCGCTTCCACGATGTGCTCGCCCCTGCCCAGCGGCGCGACCTTGGAGAGGAACGCGAACGGCGTCTGCCGGGTGAAGTCCTGCTCCAGGTAGCCGGGTGCGAAGGCCGGGTTGACGTAGCGGTCCTCGAGCTGGAGCGCCACCCCGTCCTCGTAGTGCACCACTCGCGAGTGGAAGACCGGCTGCCCCTCGCCCAGACCGAGGTGTGCGCCGGTCTTCTCGTCGGCCCGCTCCTCGCGCAGGGACAGCACCCGGGCCTCGTACCGGTGGCCTCGCCCGCGCACCTCGTCGGCGATGTCGTGCACCTCCAGCAGCGCGGAGGTGGCCTTCCTCGGGGCGACGAAGCTGCCCACCCCCATGACCCGCCGGATGAGGCCCTCGGTGGCCAGTTCGCGCAGAGCGCGGTTGACCGTCATACGGGACAGGCCGAGCGCCTCGACGAACTGGCTCTCCGACGGCAGGGCGTCGTCCTCACGCCAGTGGCCGTCCGCGATCTGCCGGGCGACGAGGTCCTTGACGCGCTGGTACGCGGGGGAGGAGCCGGCCGTGTGCTGCTCGTACAGCCGGCCGAGCTCTGCTGGATCCACGACCAAGCCGCCCATCGTCCTCGTCATCCGCTCCGCTGCCGCCGCCTCGTACCCGACTCGCATCCTAAAGGAGAGGCTCTCCCCGGGAGAGGCCGATCTCCCGGGGAGCGGGCAACGGAACGGGCCGGAAGGAAGGGTCTCGGATCCGAGAATCCCCGGCGGCGCCGCTGGTTCCGCGTCCGCCGCTGCCGTGTCATGGCGGGGCAACGGCTCGATCCCTCTGGTGAGGAGTGCACATGACCAGCGTTTCCCCCGAAGCACCGGGCGTCGTCCGGGCCCCGCGCGGCACCGAACTGAACTGCCTGGGCTGGCAGCAGGAAGCCGCCCTGCGGATGCTCATGAACAACCTCGACCCCGAGGTCGCCGAGCACCCCGAGGACCTCGTCGTCTACGGCGGCACCGGCAAGGCCGCCCGCAACCGGGAGGCGTACGAGGCCATCGTCCGTACGCTGAAGACGCTGAAGGACGACGAGACGCTGCTGGTGCAGTCCGGCAAGCCCGTCGGCGTGATGCGCACCAACGAGTGGGCGCCGCGCGTGCTGCTGGCCAACTCCAACCTGGTCGGCGACTGGGCCAACTGGGAGGAGTTCCGGTCGCTGGAGGCCCGCGGGCTCATGATGTACGGCCAGATGACGGCCGGTTCGTGGATCTACATCGGCAGCCAGGGCATCCTCCAGGGCACGTACGAGACCTTCGGCGCCGTCGCCCGCAAGAAGTTCGGCGGCAGCCTGGCCGGCACCATCACCCTCACCGCCGGCCTCGGCGGCATGGGCGGCGCCCAGCCGCTGGCCGTCACCATGAACGACGGCGTGGCCCTCTGCGTCGACGTCGACCCGACGCGCATCGAGCGCCGCATCGCCCACCGTTACCTCGACGTCGCCGCCGACGACCTCGACCACGCCCTCCGCCTGGCCGTCGAGGCCCGCGACGCCCGCAGGCCGCTCTCCATCGGCCTGCTCGGCAACGCCGCCGAGGTCTTCCCCGAGCTGCTGCGGCGGGGCGCGCCCATTGACATCGTCACCGACCAGACCAGCGCCCACGACCCGCTGTCCTACCTCCCCGTCGGCGTGAGCGTGGAGGAGTGGCACGAGCAGGCCCGCAAGGACCCGGCCGGCTTCACCGAGCGCTCCCGCGCCTCCATGGCCCAGCACGTCGAGGCCATGGTCGGCTTCCTCGACGCCGGCGCCGAGGTCTTCGACTACGGCAACTCCATCCGCGACGAGGCCCGCAAGGCCGGCTACCAGCGGGCGTTCGACTTCCCCGGCTTCGTGCCGGCCCACATCCGGCCGCTGTTCGAGGAGGGCCTCGGCCCCTTCCGCTGGGCCGCCCTCTCCGGTGACCCGAAGGACATCGAGGCCACCGACAAGGCCATCATGGAGCTCTTCCCGGACAACGAGCACCTGCACCGCTGGCTGAAGATGGCCGGCGAGCGCGTGGCGTTCGAGGGCCTGCCCGCCCGCATCTGCTGGCTGGGCTACGGCGAGCGGCACCGCGCCGGTCTGCGCTTCAACGAGATGGTCGCCTCCGGCGAGCTGTCCGCCCCCATCGTCATCGGCCGCGACCACCTCGACTCCGGCTCCGTGGCCTCGCCCTACCGCGAGACCGAGGCGATGCTCGACGGCTCCGACGCCATCGCCGACTGGCCGCTGCTCAACGCCCTGGTGAACACCGCCTCCGGCGCCTCCTGGGTCTCCATCCACCACGGCGGCGGCGTCGGCATGGGCCGCTCCATCCACGCCGGCCAGGTCTGCGTGGCCGACGGTACCGAACTCGCGGCCCGCAAGCTCGCCCGCGTCCTGACCAACGACCCGGGCATGGGCGTCATCCGGCACGTCGACGCCGGTTACGAGCACGCCGCCGCGGTGGCCGAGGAGCGCGGCGTGCGCATCCCGATGGCGGAGACCGAGGGCGGCGCCGCGTGAGTGCCGTGACGCACCAGGAAGCCCCGCACCCGCGCCCGGACGTCCCGGCCGCGCCGTGGACCGGACGGGACGACGGCCCCGGCGAGGAGAACCTGCGCTGGCACCACGCCGTCCACCCCGACCCGGAGCGGGCGGCACCGGGGGACGTCGCCTTCGTCGGCTTCCGCAGCGACGAGGGCGTACGCCGCAACAAGGGCCGGCAGGGCGCCGCGAACGGCCCGGGCGCCCTGCGCCGCGCCCTCGCGTCGATGGCACTGCCGAAGCCGCTGCGCGCGCTCGACGCCGGCGACATCGAGGTCGCCGGGGACGGCGAGGACGTCCTCGAAGAGGGGCAGCAGCGCCTGGGCCGCATGGTGGCCGCGCTCGTCGACCGCGGCCACCCGGTGATGGTGCTGGGCGGCGGCCACGAGGTCGCGTACGGCAGCTACAGCGGGCTGGCCGCGACGCGGGCGCTGCGGGAGGGCGGCCGTCTCGGGGTGCTGAACCTCGACGCGCACTTCGACCTGCGCGACGACGTCCGGCCCAGCTCCGGCACGCCCTTCCTGCAGATGGCGCGGAGCGAGGAGCGGCACGGCCGGGAGTTCAACTACTGGGTGCTGGGCGTCAGTCAGCCCAGCAACACGCAGCGGTTGTTCCGCACCGCGGACGCGCTCGGCGTGCGCTGTCTGCCGGACACCGAGTGCGGCCCGCTGGACCTGGCGCGCACCGAGGGGTTCGTCGACGAGTTCCTCGCGAGCTGCGACGTCGTGCACCTGAGCATCGACCTCGACGTGCTCCCCGCCGCGGTCGCGCCGGGCGTCAGCGCCCCCGCCGCCTACGGGGTGCCGATGGAGGTCGTCGAGCGCGTCTGCCACCGGGTGGCGGCCAGCGGCAAGCTCGCGGTCTGCGACATCGCCGAGCTGAACCCGGAGTTCGACGTGGACCAGCGCACGGCCCGCGCCGGCGCCCGCCTGATCCACCGCATGGCGACCGCCCGGGTGTGACATCCCCGCGGGCCCGCACCCGGCCCGCCCCCGAACCGGCCGCCAGGCCGTGCGAGCGACGAAAGCCGCGGCCTGGCGGCCACGGCTTTCCAGGGGACAGCGGCTTTCACGGGGAACAGCCGAAAACGCGCCGCCTCCCCCTGCCCGCCGAGGCACAGGGGGAGGCGGCGTCACATCCGGACGCGCTCCGCCGGTGAGCTCCAGGCCCCGGCGCGCACTTGCCCGACGCCGTGGTGCGCACCGGCGGCCGGCAGGTCACGCGCCGGGACGGACCCCTGCGCACGCGCGGCCCGCCCGCCAGACCGCCGACACCAGCGGCACCCCCGGGCGGTAGGCCAGGTGCACGGGGGAGGGGGCGTCCAGGACGACGAGGTCGGCCCGCGCTCCCGGGGAGAGGCGGCCGACGTCGGTACGGCGCAGGGCGCGCGCACCCCCGGCCGTCGCCGCCCACAGCGCCTCGTCGGGCGTCATGCGCATCTCCCGGACGGCCAGCGCGATGCAGAAGGCCATGGAACTCGTGTAGGACGAGCCGGGGTTGCAGTTGGGGGAGAGGGCCACCGTGGCGCCCGCGTCGAGGAGGCGGCGGGCGTCGGGGTAGGGCGAGCGGGTGGAGAAGTCCGATCCCGGCAGCAGGGTGGCGACGGTCTCCCCCTGCGCGAGGGCGTCCACGTCGGCGTCGGTGAGGTAGGTGCAGTGGTCGGCCGAGGCGGCCCCGAGCTCGACGGCGAGCTGGACGCCCGGCCCGTAGGTGAGCTGGTTGGCGTGGACCCGGGGCACCAGGCCCCGGGCCGCCGCCGCGGTGAGGACCGCCCGCGCCTGGTCGCCGTCGAAGGCGCCCTGCTCGCAGAAGACGTCCGCCCAGCGGGCGTGCGGCGCGCACGCGTCCAGCATGGGACCGGTGACGAGGTCGACGTAGCCGCCGGGGTCGTCGGCGAACTCCGGTGGCACGAGGTGGGCGCCGAGGTAGGTGACCTCGTCGGTGTGGGCGGCGGCGACGGCCACGGCGCGTGCCTCGTCGTGCACCGTCAGACCGTAACCGGACTTGGTCTCCAGGGTGGTGGTGCCCTGCCGGAGCGCCTCGCGCACATGGCGTGCGACCACCACGTGCAGGTGGTCGTCGCCGGCGGCGCGGGTGGCGTCGACGGTGGTCTGGATGCCGCCGGCCGAGTACGGGCGCCCCGACATGCGGGCGTTGAACTCGGCCGTGCGGTCCCCGGCGAAGACGAGGTGGGAGTGGGAGTCGACGAAGCCGGGGATCACGGCCCGGCCGCCGGCGTCCACCCGCTCGTCGGCCGCCGGGGCGTGGGCGGCGGGGCCGGCCCAGGCGATACGGGGGCCGTCGATGAGGAGCGCGGCGTCGGTGAGGAGCCCGAGCGGGCCCTCGCCGAGGGCGGGGTCGTTGGTGATCAGCGAGCCGATGTTGGTGACGAGGGTGCTCGGCGGGTGCTGCGGATCCATGCGGATAACTCCTGGGTGGGCGTGGGTCGGCCGGCGCGGGGCGGGAGGCGCGGTCCGGCCCGCCGCGACGGGGAGGACCGCGCCCGGACCCGCCCGGGGCGCAACGGCCGCACCTCCCGGGCCCGTGCGGGCCCGGGAGGTGCGGGGGACGGCGGTCGGGTCAGACCAGCGGGCCGGTGACCGACTCCGCGGCGGCCAGGGCGCGGCCGGAGGTGACGTACTGGACGGTCGCCTCGATCTCGGGGGCGAGCCAGCGGTCCGTGCCGGGGCCGTCGACCGTCTCGCGCAGCCCGTCGCGTACCGCCGCCGTGGCCGGCCCCGGGGTCAGCGGGGCCCGCAGGTCCAGGGCGCGGGCGGCGGTGTGGAGCTCCACGGCGAGGACGCGGCCGAGTCCGTCGAGGGCGCGGCGCAGCTTGCGGGCGGCGGACCAGCCCATGGAGACGTGGTCCTCCTGCATGGCGCTGGAGGGGATCGAGTCGACGGAGGCCGGCGCGGCGAGCCGCTTGAGCTCGGAGACGATCGCGGCCTGCGTGTACTGCGCGATCATGTGGCCGGAGTCGACACCGGGGTCGTCGGCGAGGAAGGCGTTGAGGCCGCGGTTGCGGGCGGGGTCGAGGAACCGGTCCGTGCGGCGCTCGGCGATCGAGGCGACGTCGGCGACCGAGATGGCCAGGAAGTCGAGCACGGCGGCGACCGGGGCGCCGTGGAAGTTGCCGTTGCTCTCCACCCGCCCGTCGAGGGTGACCACGGGGTTGTCGACGGCGGCGGCCAGCTCGCGGGAGGCCACCAGCTCGGCGTGGGCGAGGGTGTCGCGGGCCGTGCCGTGGACCTGCGGCGTGCAGCGCAGGGAGTACGCGTCCTGGACGTACGTGCACTCCGGGCCCGCGTGGCTGGCGATGATCGCCGAGTCGGCGAGCAGGGAGCGCAGGTTGGCGGCGCTGTCGGCCTGGCCCGGGTGCGGGCGCAGCGCCTGCAGGTCGGCGGCGAACACGGCGTCGGTGCCGAGCTGGCCCTCGACGCTCATCGCGGCGGCGATGTCGGCCGTGCGCAGCAGGCGGCGCAGGTCGTGGGCGGCGAGGACGAGCATGCCGAGCATGCCGTCGGTGCCGTTGATGAGGGCGAGGCCCTCCTTCTCCTCCAGGACGACCGGGGTGATGCCCGCCTCGGCGAGCGCCTCGGCGGCGGGCTTGCGCACGCCGTCGGCGGTGCGGACCTCGCCCTCGCCCATGACGGCCAGCGCGCAGTGCGCGAGGGGGGCGAGGTCGCCGGAGCAGCCGAGCGAACCGTACTCGTGGACGACCGGGGTGATGCCGGCGTTCAGCAGCGCGGCGTAGGCCTCCGCGGTCTGCGTCCGTACGCCCGTACGGCCCGTGGCGAGGGTGGACAGGCGCAGGAGCATCAGCGCGCGGACGACCTCGCGCTCGACCTCGGGACCCGAGCCCGCGGCGTGCGAACGCACCAGGCTGCGCTGGAGCTGGGCGCGCAGCTCGGTGGGGATGTGCCGGGTGGCCAGGGCCCCGAAACCGGTGGAGACGCCGTAGTGGGGCTTGGCGTCGTCGGCGAGGGCCTGGACGACCTCGCGGCTGCGGGCGATTTCCTTCAGCGCCTCCGGGGCGAGGGCCACGGGGGTTCCGAGGCGGGCGACGGAGACGACTTCGTCGGCGGAGAGCGGGCCGACACCAACAACAACGGTCATGTTCCTATGAAGCCGCAGGCCGGCGGGGTCCGCGAGGGCGTCCGGACCGGTAGTGTCTGATATCCCAGACACTTCAGGGCTGTACTGTCTGGAATCCCAGACAGTTGGTTTACGCACCCTCTGGTTTACGCTCGGCCCATGAGTATCGTCCCGGCCGCCGCGCAGGTGCTGGCCGTGCTGCGCTACCTGGCGCGGCAGGCCGCTCCCGTGCCCGCGGCCGCCATCAGCCGCGATGTGGGCCTGCCCCGCTCCACGACGTACCACCTGCTCGACACCCTCGCCGCGGACGGCTTCGTCGTCCACCTGCCGGAGGAACGGCGCTACGGCCTCGGCGTCAGCGCCTTCGAACTGGCCTCCGGTTACCAGCGCCAGGCGCCGCTCCAGCGGCTGGCGCGGGCGCCGCTGGCCGCGCTGGTGGACCGTACCGGGCACAACGCGAACCTCGCCGTGCTGCACGGCCGCGAGGTCGTCTACGTCATCGAGGAGCGCGCCCCGGGCCGGCCGCCGCTCGTCAGCGAGGTGGGGGTGCGGCTGCCGGCCCACCTGACCGCCAGCGGCCGGGCGGTGCTGGCGCTGCTGCCGCCCGCGCAGGTGCGGGCGATCTTCCCGGACCGGTCGGCCTTCGTGCAGCGGCACGGCGTCGGTCCCGCGTCGCTGACGGCACTGCGCGGCCTGCTGGCCCAGGTACGGCGCCGCGGCTACGCGACCGAGGAGGGCGAGGTGACGGTCGGCCTGTCCTCCGTCGCCGCGCCCGTGCTGGACCACCACGCCCACCCGATCGCCGGGGTCTCCGTCACCTTCCCCGGCGAGTCGGCCGACGAGGCGGAACGCCACCGGATCGCGGGTCACGTGGCCCAGACGGCGCGGGAGCTGACCCGCCGGGTGGGGGGCGTCACCGCGGCGTGACGCCGAGGGCCCGAGGGCTCCGGCGGGAGCGGTTCGATGCCGGAACGGACCGGAGCGCGCGCCGGAGAACGCGCATCCGGACCCCCCGAGGGCCCCGGTGGCGGGGCGGATTCAAGGGGCCTCCCTTCGGGTGATTGGTGTGTACATGCAGTACGATGCGCCCCTGGCGATCTATGCAGAAGAGGGCATGGTGAAGAAAGCGCGCATATATCTCGTGGTGGTGGCGTGCACTCTCATGGCCGCCTCTTGCAGGGGAAGCGACACGTCCGTCGACACGTCCCGCCTGACGGACCGGGAAAAGGAATGGGTCGAGTTCTCCTACGCGCACGAGAAGGACGACGAGACCAAGCGGACGTGGGAACAGCTGACCGCCGAAGGCGTCGAGTCCTACCTCGACCGGCAGCGTCCCCGCCTGTGCGGCGACACGGCGGCACTGATGCAGAGCCTGAAGGAAGCGGGCTACACGGCGGACGAAATGCAGGAGTACAAGGCCAAGACCGAAGAACTCATCTGCTCGCCCCTGTAGGGCGGACTGCCCGGCAAGGCGCTCCGCGGGCGGAACGCACGCTTGCAGAGCGGAGGTCCCTGCCGGTGACGGCAGGGACCTCCGCGTCTGGAAGCCGGCTACTTGCTCTGTGCCACCGCGCCTCCGAGGATCCTCAGCGAGTACTTGTCATACGCCCGGTGCAGAACCATCGTCACCGGTCCCGAGGTGAACACCCCGCTGACGACGTACTCCTTCTTGTTTCCCGTCTCGGCGACCTTCTTCTCGTACAGGGAATCGGTCTCCTTCTTTGCCTGCTCGAGCCACGAAGATGCCTTGCCGTGGTCGACTCCTGCCACGTCGAGCCCGGTGCAGGACGCGAGGAAGCCGAAACCGTCGGATCGATTCGTGCTGGTTCTGCACAGAAGAGACGACATGTTCTTGTGGTCGGCGTATCCGGCTGAAACCGTCATCCCGTTTGCGCCGCGCCCGTGGACGTAAGTCCTCTTCTTCCCGTCGGGCATCTCCTGCTCAACGGGCTCGTCCAGCTTCAGCTTCCAGTCTTTCGAGAGCCTGGTGAGGAAGTCCTTCCCGGTGTATCCGGTGGCCATCGTGTCCGCCGTGCCGAAGCTGGGCCGCTCGTCGCCGGCCACCGCATGCGTCGGCAGATCGGTGGCACGCGGCGCAGTCCGCGTCTTGGAGGGCTCGGGACGGGGCGCCGCGGTCTTCGGACGGTCGGACGCTGCCGTTTCGGGGGCGTCCTGGCTGCAGGAGGCGGCTCCCGCCGCGCCGATGACGACAATCATCAGCACGGCGGGAACGCGGAGGGCGGCGCGCATCACAGGCCACCGTCGTTGAGGTTGCACGCGCCGGGATCGGCGTAGTTGAACGGGACGAAGGCGATCGCGTCGAACACCACGTTGCTGTCTCCGGTGCCGGCGTCGTGGAGGTTGTCCGCCTCGATCCGGCCGCCCTTCCAGAAGGTGAAGGTGCCCATCTCGAACCAGGTGTCCTTGCCCGCGCTGCGGGTTCCCTGGTTGACCCGGCAGTAGTCGGGCTTGGCGCCGCTCGTGTTGTCGCCCGGGATGAAGTTGTACCGGACGATCGCTTCCGCGCCGTGGCTGGGCAGGTGGACGTAGACCTTGTAGCGCTGGCCAGGCTGGTCTCCGGAGGGGAGCTTGGCCTGGTTGACCTCCCACCGGCCGGTGATCTTGTGGAAGTAGTCGGTGTCTCCGTAGCTGTGCGTGAAGTAGACGTGGTGGTCGTACCCGGCGCCGAGCTGGTGAAGGTCGATGGGGGCGATGTAGGGGGTCGCGCGGAAAGTGCCGTCGTCCCTCAGCGTGGTGATGCTGTCACCGGCCTGGAGGGTGAACTTGCCGTCGTCGGCCGCCTCGAAGTCCCCGCATCCGTAGGTGTCCTCGTGCTGGCCGAGGTCATCGACGATGATGGCGTTGGCGTAGACGCTCGGATGGTCGATGCACGGGCCGTGCCCGTACTTGCTCTGGAGCTCGGGCTCTCCCGAGCCGAGCGAGTAGCTGAGCTTCTCGGTGCTGGAGTTACTGGTGTTCTGCGGGCCCATCCAGTCCACGCTGCCGTCCCAGTAGCACTTCGCGTCCCAGCTCGGGCACGGGTCGGCCGCGTCCGGGTCGCACGCGTTGATGGACGGGTCGCAGAACAGGGTGCGCGGGGCGACCTTGATGACGCCGTACGGCATGTCGGGCTCGGAGTACGACTCCTCTCCGTTCCAGGTCATCTGCGGGACTTCCGCCCAGCCGAAGATCTTTTCCGGGTAGTTCCAGTCGCCGGGGTGGGAGGCGTCGTCATAGCTGTAGCGCAGGAACGGCTGCCGGTCGGCCGGGTAGCGCGGGTTGATCGGGTTGTTGAAGAAGCCCACGCCGACGGAGCCGGAGGTGTAGACGCCGGAGTTGTAGCCCCACAGCGCCATGTACCAGTTCTCGATGTAGGCCGGGCTGCCGTTGTTGGTGTTCATGCCCAGCGCCTTGAGCTGGTTCCACTTCTCGGCCAGGATGCCCAGACCGGCGGCGATGTTCGCCGCGTAGTCCGTGGTGACGGCGCCGGCGCGCAGGGTGTCGAACTGCTGGGCGTGCGCCTCGGACATGCCGGTCGTCACCTGGGCGATGCCGTAGCCGCAGTCGGCCTTGCTCCGGTCGGGGTAGCCGTGGATGCCGTTCTCGTTGCCGAACCAGTCGGACTTGGTGACGTTGCCCGAGTCGCCGTTCATGGAGTGCCAGGACGCCTGCTTGAAGTTGGACTCCTGGGCGAGGATGCCCAGCATGACCTGTGCGGGGATCTCACCTCCGCCGGTCAGCGACGGCTTGGGGAACAGGCCCTGCGGGGTGTAGGCGTCGAGACCGGTGTCGTGCCAGTTCTTCGGGCGGGAGACCGTCAGGGTGCCGTGGACAGCCTGGTCGACCGCCCACTCGACCATGTTCGCGCTGGGCTGGAGCGCCTGGCGCTTGGGGTCGTTGCGCTTGACGATGCAGGGGGTTTCCATCTCCCCGACCTTGCCGTAGACGGCCGCACCGGATCCGGACAGGCACTGCGATTCCGGCATGCCCTCACCGCAGGCGGCAGGGTCCACGTCATCGGGTCCGGCCATGGTGAACGCGGCCGGGTCCATCGACAGCGAGGAGACCGGCTTCGGCCGCTTGCGGTCGGCGTCCACGAGCGCGGTGGCCTTCGCGCCGGTCCTGAGCGCGGTCGCCTTGACGGTCAGCGTTCCGGCGCCCTTGTCCGAGGGCGAGCCGATGCGGGTGGTGATGCCCTTCATCTGCTCGGAGAACACCGAGTTGGTCACCAGGTGACCGTGGCGGGAGATCCCGGCCACGCGGCCGTCCACCGCGTGCTTGGAAAGCCCGGGGGCGTTGCTGGTGTCGATTCCCTTCACGTCGCCGACGACCGCGTCGCCGTCGGCCACGGGGAGGAGTTTGACCTTCCCCTTCGGGGCGCGGCCCAGTTCGGTGAAGTGCTCGCCGTCGAAGCGGGAGATGACGCTGCTCTCGCCGTCGACCGTGCCGACGTCCACGGCGCCGTTCTCCGAGGCGGTCAGCGCGAACATCGGACCGGGCACCGCGGCGAGCTTGCGGGCGGACAGCTTCTTGCCGTTGCCCTTCAGGTCGACGAGGTTGCCGCCGAGCACGCCGATGGTGCCCTTCTGCGTGGGCGTGACGTGCGTCAGGTAGCCGTTGACCGTGCGGCGGGAGGACACCGATCCCGTGGCCGCGTCGACCGATATCACCGTCGTCGAGCCGGCCGACCTGTCGGTGGCCGAACTGGAGGTGAACGCCACCTCGTCGCCCGTTCCGCAGCCCGGCGTGAAGTACGCCAGCTGTACCCGGTCGGGAACCTCGGTGACCTTGCCGTCGGAGAGACGGATCACCGCGGCGAACGCGCCGTTCTCGTACGCGCCGGGCTCGTTGGACCAGGCCGACGGGGCGTAGACCGCAGCCGCGTAGTTCCCTGATCCCGTGGTGCAGACGTAGCCCGTCCATGGGCCTACACCGGACAGTTCCCTGCGGTCGAGGCGGGCGATCTCATAGAAGGAGAACCCGTCACTCTCCCTGGCCGCGAGGATGTGCAGTCCCTCGGCGTCGCCGGTGGCCTGCACGATCGCATCCGTCGACGAGGCGTAGTTCGAACCCAGGTCCTTGCCGGGTGCGGAGAACAGGCGGGGCGTCGTGCCGTCCGCGGCGGCAGGGGCCGACTGCACCGGGGTGTCCGGGGAAGCCTGCGGGACCAGGGCGGCGGATGCCGCCACCACGCTCATGGCTATCAGCGGGTTCGTGGAGAAAAATCTCCTGAGACCTCTTCTGCGCATCGTCTTCCTCACAGCCAGTCCGTGCACAGGCCGTGCACGAGCGGGAGGCTCGCGTCGTTGTTGTCCTTGATGTACTTCAGCGGTGCGGGGTCGTACTGGGCGTGGACGTCGTTCCAGCACGCCTTCGCGGTCGTGGTCTTCCAGTTCTGCATCTCGGTGTAGGCGCCTGCCACACCGTCGGTGAGAAGACCCGTCGTGTCGTACTCCTCGATGCCGCCGTCGGGATCACGTGTCGTCCACAGCGTCCCGTACACGTAGTCGGGGGAGGTGTCGAGATCGCGTGAGATCTTCGCCCACACCCCCTGACATGCCGGCGACCACATCAGCCGCACCGCGACCGACTCATCCGGCTCGATCACCTGCTGAAGGATCTCGGCGTCGTCGTCACACCCCATCTGAACGGGGTCCTTGCCCGAACAAGTGGCCCGCCAGCAGCCGGCCGCGGCTGCCGGGGACGCCTGAATTCCCTGAAAGGCTCCGGCCAGCAGGGTCAGGGCAGCGGCAGCCGGCCCCCATCTACGTATGCCGCGCACACGCACCACCTCAGAACTTTCTCCTCCGTGCCGCACCAAGTGCAGCACGTATGACCGTGTTCACCCCTGTTGCCCGTATATAACTTCGGCGTCAGAAGGGCACGCGCAGCCTACGCGAACACATGTACAACGCAAGGAAGTTGCACTGCTCTTTACCTGCGCAGATGTCGAATCCGGGAGCGTCGTGACCGCGCATCTCATAGGGGGTGCGCGGTCACAGAGCGGGATGTGTCAGGCGGCGCTCCCGCGGCGGGCGCAGGGTGCGGGGAGCCCGCCGCTACGGCATCTCCCGGTGCCTGCGGACGGGCAATCCCGTTCGGCTCGGCCGGACGCCGGTCCGGGTGTGCCATCGGCCGGCGCGCACCGGGCGCGGATCGAGCCGCTCCTCCCGGACCGGACGCCGAAGCGAGGCGGCCGACGGCGGGGATCACCGCGAGGCGATCGACGCCCCCGCCTTCGAGTTCCGGACCGGAACGCAGTGGGCCAGCCTCCCGTACCAGTACGGGAATCGGCTTCGGAACACGACCTACCGCGCACGAGGCAGCTTGTCCGCCCGAGCGGCCGGCGCGCTCCGCCCGGCCGTCGGGTCCAGGTGGTCCAGGAGCGCGCGGGCGCCCCGGACGGCGAGGGCGACGGACGTCAGGGTGGGGTTGCAGGCGGTGGCGGTGGGGATGACGTTGTTGCCGGCGACCCACAGGCCGCGGGTGTTCCAGACGCGGCTGTGACTGTCGCAGACACTGGTGCCGTCGTCGGCGGGGCCCATGCGCGTGGTGCCCTGGTAGTGCAGTGAACTGCCCGCGGGCAGCAGGTGGGGGCTGTCGTCCAGGGGGACGCCCACGGCGGCCCCCGCTTCGGCGACGGCCTTCCTGGCCTGTTCGATGGCGGCCAGGTCACGGTCGCTGTAGTGGTAGTGGATGCGCAGGGCGGGCAATCCGCAGGCGTCGGCCGCGGTGTCGTCGAACTCGACGCGGTCGTCGGGGGAGATGTCCTTGGCGCAGAACCAGCCCAGTCCGACGACGGCCCCGGGCTCGACGCCGGTGCCGTCGGCGAGCGGGACGGGGGAGGCGTCGAGCTGCATCACCTGGCCGTGGAAGGGGTGCGCGTCGGTGTACGGCACCCAGCTGACGCCGCTCTGGGGGACGATGGCGCCGTCCCCGGGGCGGGGGCAGGCGCCGGTCCAGTGCGCGCCCATGCCGCCGACGTTGGTGGACAGGGCGGCGGCGGGCAGTTCGGGCGAGCCGAGCAGCCGGGTGCCGGGGCGGCCCGCCGGGCCGGAGCCCTCCGAGGCCCGCTGGGCGCGGGCGCGGCCGTCCGGATCGGGGATGTTCTTGACGTGGGTGCCAGGTTGCCCGGTCAGGCGCGGACCGGCGTCGAGCAGCAGGATCGTCGCGGTGGGGTGCTGTTCGTACACCTCGCGGACGTAGGCGCTGCCGGTGGGGCCGCCGCCGACGACGAGGTCGTAGGCGGTTGCCGAAGGGAGGGACATGGAGGGCTCCGGGGTGAGGGGTCAGGCCACGACGAGGGGGCGCAGGGTGTGGTGGGCGATGGCCAGGCCCTGGCAGACCTTCTCCGGGGTGCCGCCCCACAGCGGGTCCTCGTGCTCGACGGAGAGGGTGCCGGTGAACCCGGCCTCGTAGAGCCGGTCGACGACGCGGGTCCAGCCGACCCGGCCCCGGCCGGGGACCCGGTAGCGCCACCAGCCGGTGGCCCACGGGTCGCCGTTCTTGGCGGTCGTGCCGAAGAACCCGTAGCGGTTGCGGGCGACCGGGTCCAGTTCGATGTCCTTGGCCTGGGCGTGCACGATCCGGTCGGCGTACGGCGTACGGCGTGAGGGTGGCCGGCGGGTCGATGCCCAGCCGCATCAGGTGGGAGGGGTCCCAGTCGAGGTACAGGCCGAGGGAGAACATCCACTCCCACAGTTCGGGGGAGTAGGCGATGTTTCCGGGGTGGCCGTCGGGGTGCCAGCCCTCCATCACGCAGTTCTCGATGATCAGCTTCACGCCGCGCTCGCCGGCGTACTCGACGAGTCCGGGCAGGACGCGCTCGGCCTCGCGCTGGTTGCCGGGCACGCTGCGGGACGGGTCACGTCCGATGAACGTCTCCACGTACGGCACGCCGAGCGCCTGTGCGGCGTCGATCGCGTGCCTGAGGTGGGCACGGATCTCCGCGCGCCGCCCGGGGTCGGGGTGGAGGTTGTTCTCGTAGTAGGCCAGGGCCGAAACACCGAGCCCGGTCTCCTCCAGCAGCCGCTGCACGCGCTCGCGTTCCCTCGCGCCGAAGTGCGCGACGTCGATGTGCGCCGCCTCGAAGTCGCGGTCGCCGGTGCCGGGCCAGACGGCGACCTCCAGGCGCTCGTAGCGGGTCTTCGCGGCCCAGGCGGCGACGCGTTCCAGCGGCCAGGCGGGCAGGCAGGCGGTGAGCATGCCGAGCTTCATGCGGGGATCTCCGTCCAGGAGGCGCTGGCGGCGGCCGAGTCGAGCACGGCCCGGGTCAGGCGGGCGGCACGCAGTCCGGCGTCGAAGGTGGGCAGGCCGTCGGGGATCTCGCCCCGTACGGCGGCGTAGGTGTCGGCGACGAAGTCGGCGAAGCACTCGTGGTAGCCCTGGGGGTGCCCGGCGGGCAGCGCGTCCGGCCGGCCTCCGGCGCGGGCGGGGTCGCGCGTCAGCGTGCGGTTGGCGTCCCGGCCGCCGACCCAGAGGCTTTCGGGCTTCTCCTGATCGAAGGCGTAACTGGCGTCGGGACCGTCGAAGGAGAACCACAGCCGGTTCTTGCGCCCGGCCGTCCAGCATCAGGCCCCGCAGACAACACTCGCCCCACCGCCGCTGATCCCGGCGCGGCACCGAGGCGAACACATCGGCAACGAACCCCGCCAACTTGCCCCGGAGCCGCTCCACCTCCCCCAGCTTCACTTTGGGAGACTGCCCACCACCAGAGGAGATCGCTCAACGTAACGAAGCGTTACTAGGAGTTGCCCGGGCGATCGTGTGATCGTCCCGTGCCTGGGACGTTGTGGTGGACATGGGGCGGGGCGATCTGGCAGATGTCGAAGACCGGCAGCCAGACCGCCCGCCTGCGCAGAGGCTCACTCGGCGGACGGCCCCCCGGCTTCGACGAAGAGCGCTACAAGAAACGCAACACAGTCGAACGAGCGATCAACAGGCTGAAGCAGTCCCGGGCCGTGGCCACTCGCTATGACAGCGCGGCTACGTCTTGCTCGGCACCGCAACCACCGCGGCCCTGCTCATCTGGCTACGGAGTTGAGCCGCCACCTCACAAAGGGATCGGCCGGTATGCCAGAGCCTGGTCGACTACCTCATCAGCCGAAAGCTCCCGCTCCGGCAGTCAGAAGATCAAGCCACTGACATGACCGGACGGGCGTGCCGGGACTCTGTCCAGCCTGCCCAGCCAGCTGCCCGGTATGTACGCAGGTACCGCACTCTCAGTTCCTCACTTCAGGCATGGCGCTTCGGCAGCTGCCGGGTCCACGGCTTGCGCCTCCGACTCGTCTGGACCTACCGGGCGATCACTTCCGGTTCGGGGGATTCGACACACCTGCTCACAGGACTCTCACCTCCTCTCGCACAACCGTGATCAGGGTCACGCCCGATATGGGTAGATAGGAACGATCTTCCTGGTTGGAACTCTTGTTCGGTTACCTCGGGTCGCATAGACAGTCCGGTGTCGCAACTGACTGACCAACAACGCTGCACGCCCCGGGACTTGCACCGAAGGCGGCGGCGCGAGAGGACGACATGCGCGTGTCCCGTAATAGAACAAGGAGACCCTCAGCGGCCTATCGCCGCTTAGCCTCGGTCTTAGCCGTCGGCGCTCTACTCTTGAGCCCAGGAGTGGCTTCCGCGACCGACGGCAGCCTGACGACCAAACCGAACCCGGATACGCCTCCGTCTGCGACGCCGGCCGCCGGGCCCGAATCACTCGCCCGAGCCGGCAACCGCCCGGTTTCGGGCAAGAACCTCGCCGCAGGTCCGCAATGGACGCAGGATGCAAACAAGGTGTGGCAGGTTGACCGGACCATGGCAATCCTGAAAAACACCGTCACCGACGCGGACGGAGACAAGGCCAACCTGACCTTCAAGATCCACAACGTCAACGCTGACGGCACAGTGGGCACACAGCTCATGATCCCAGGGGAGGACTACGGCGTACTGGTCTCGCCCATGGTCGCCTCTGGCGGGACCGCCCAAGTCACCGTTCCGGCAAAGGTCCTGGTACCCGGCAAGACCTATGCCTTCGCGACCTCTGGCTACGACGCGACCGGGCTGTACGAGACCACATGGTCGGCGTACTCGAAGTTCCACGTCCGCAACCGCATAGTGGATATCAAGCTTCCCGCCCCGAACAAGGATGCTCCGAACCCGCAGCACGACGCCACCTGGCAGCCGGTCCCCGGCTGGGAGTCGTACGAGAAGCAGACGAGCCAGGCACGGTCCGCCGCAACCGGGGACAGCGAGCGGCGCTGCCAGCCCGCCGGCGCCGAGAGCACCAAGCAGGTGTGCATCGGTTCCCGGCCAGTCGTCGAGGCGGACTTGGCGAGGGTCGAGCAGGCCCGATCCGCGCAGCGCACGACGCGAGCCGCGGGGCCTCTGAACCCCAGCTGCGAGGCCGACGGCAAATACCTCTCGGCCTTCACGCGTGATGCAGCATGCATGTACCACATCTGGAGTGTCGAGGTCACCGACCAGACCGGCCAGGAGTCGTCCGGCTACCAGGAGTTCTTCACGGCATACCACATGAAGACATCCATGACCGGTGACGAAATACAGCTGTGGTCGAGGATTACGCCGCTCCCGGTGGAGGCGGGGAAGGTCCCGTTCCCGGCCATCCCCGGCGCGATCAAGCTGACACTCGTTCCGCAGTGCTCCACCGGTTGTTCGGAGAAGCCGTACTACTCATGGGACGGCAACCTGATGTGGAACGGCAGCGGGGACATCGATCCACACGAGGAGACCGGCACAACCACGGTGAAGTGGGACGGCAAGGTTTCAGGCATCGAGAAGTGGGACTCGGAACACTCAAAGAAGATGGCATTCGCACCGTATGCAACCTTCTCCACGAGCGTCCCCGAAGCCATGCCCACCGGCAACAGCCAAGGCCTGATCGGCGACCCGATCTGGGTCCGCTGCGACAACGTATACTCCGCCGCCGGCTGCGTCTTCCCTGACTATCTGCCCGGGTACGCGTTCAACACCGCCAAGACGCCGGCAGCCGCAGCGAACGCTTGGCTGATCAACACCAAGATCCGTAAGGGTGAGCCGCTACAGTTCCTGGCGGACCGCTACGCAGACGGCATGCACGGTGAGCGGAACAAGTGGTCCCGGGACCCGGATTCCAACCGTAAGGTGATCTGCCCGGACGGCTGGGCGGCCAAGTACGGCCATCCGGACACGACGAAGATCCCCGAGCTCGCCACCGGTGATACGGCGAGCTGTGACGAGTTCCCCTTCGCCTCCACTTACCAGAGCGGCGGCATGCCGGAACGTATGGACGGCACCAATCAGGTCCTCTCGGGGGACGAGTGTGTGCAGACGTACGCCACTAAGTACTCCGACGGCGTCTGGCGATTCTGGGACGACGAGCGCATCTCCGGTCCGGACTGGAGCGAGGTGTGCGGCCGTTCGGCCATGTCGAACTGGGTGAACACGACCGCAGGAAGCCGGATTTCCAGCTTCGCCAGCAAGTTTCGTCTCCTCGACAAGGACAAGTACTGGGTGAAGGTGACTGGTTTCGAGAAGTGCGACGCCACCCAGACCGTCATCAAGTGCGACATCCGATGACACGGCACTGACATGATCGGGCTGCGGCCGGGGGCGCTGCCGCCGGCCGCAGCCCGATCACAAGGGATGGAGAGCCGAGTTGAACACAGACGGAATCAGATGGCTGGCCGACAAGACTCCCACCTGGTATGGCTATTGCATCCACCTGGCACGCGGACTAGAGGCCGTTCAGCTGGTCAATCGCATCGCACGAGGCCCTGCTCCGGTGTTCATCGGCGAATACACGGCCGAGGGCATTGAGACGTACATCAACTCCCAGGACCGGGAAATGGCTGCCGTCCGCTACGGCACCCACGGCGACCTCGCGTTCACGGTTGCCCATGGCTACTGGCCGGGCGAACTCGGCCCCGGCTATAGCAACCACCTCTCCCGCAACAGCGGCGAGGAGGTCTTCGAGCTCTACTACGAGACCCAGAACCCGAAGGCGCCGCCGCCTCAGTTCACCTTCTACCGCGACGGCGAGTACGCATGCGGCTTCCACATGTACATGCACACGTGGTCGCACGAGGTCACCGGCCCGGACGCCACTCTCATCCAAGCTGACATCGAGGCGGCAGGAATCCACAACGAAGACAGACGCGAAACTGCCCATCTCAAGTCTCTGGATGTCATTCAAAACCGGTTCGCACTTACCCTGCCCATGGGCCAGATTCTGCACGGCTCACTGTCCGCGGCGTTGGTACACGGGCACCACGTCGACCTGGATTCGTCAGCGGGGGCGGGCGGCTAGGACTTGTCCGGCGATCATGTGCGGAGCCGGATGGCGAGGGCTGCGGCTGTCGCGGTGCCGAGGTAGACGTAGCCGCGCTTGTTGTAGCGGGTGGCCACGGCTCTGGCGTGCTTGGGCCGGTTGATCGTCTGCTCGACGGTGTTGCGTTTCTTGTAGCGCTCTTCGTCGAAGCCGGGTGGCCGTCCGCTGCGTGAGCCTTTGCGCAGGCGGGCGGCCTGGCTGTCGGTCTTCTCCGGGATGGTGTGCCGGATGCCCCGGCGCCGCGGGTGGTCGCGGCACGGGCCGTTGCTGTAAGCCCTGTCCGCCGCGAGGCTGTCAGGCTTCGTGCGCGGTCTGCCGGGCTTGATCCGCAGGACGCGAATGTGCTCCAGCACGGGCTTGAACTGTGTGCAGTCCGCTCGCTGTCTCGGTGTGACGATCAGGGACAGCGGGCGGCAGCGGCCGTCCGCGCTCAGGTGGAGCTTGGTGGTGAACCCGCCCGGGCCCTCACCTCCCGCCCCACCTCCACCAGCCGGCCGACGAGGCTTTGCCACGGGGCTTCGCCCTGGTGTTCTGCCGCGGGATCCCCCTTTGCGGCGGGTGTCGGCGGTGGTTCGGTGCGGGCGCCGGCGGCGTGCTGATGTGCCCGCACGATGGTGGAGCCGACCGAGATGCCCCAGTCGGTCTTCCCGGCTGCGTCGGCCTCGGCCTGGGCCTGCTGGAGGAGGCGTTCCCGGGTTCCGTCCGCCGGCCACAGACGGTGGCGTTCATAGACCGTCTTCCACGGACCGAACCGTTCGGGCAGGTCACGCCGTTGCACGCCGGTCCGCACCCGGTGCAGGATCCCGTCGATCGCCTGCCGGTGATCCCGCCACCTGCCGCAACGCCTGTTGCTGACCGGCAGGAACGGCCGCAGCCGCTCCCACTCGGTAACCGTCAGATCACCCCGCCTCATGTCCACATCAACGACACGACTGCGGAGCAGTCACATGATCGGCCGGACAAGTCCTGAAAGGGACACACCGACAGGGCCTCGTTCGAACCGCACTCCGCGGCCCGCCGGCGTGAACCGATCTCCCATGACGGGCGATCATGCCAGCCTCCGACAAGGTCATACAGCCCTCGACCAAAATCACCCGGCGTCCAGGATCAAAAGCATTCACTCGACTTGTTCTTCAACCTCTGCCCCTGCCTGGTGCTCCCCTTTGAAGGGGGAGCACGGTGGTCTGATCAGACACACTGGTTCGGTACAGCACGATGAAGAACAGCCGTTGTCCGGCGGCAACGTCAGCGATGGTGTCGTACGAGTCGGAGATACCGTCCGCCGTCCGACCGGACCGGGATCCATGAACCGGACGGTGGAAGGCCGCCCGGCCGCAGCGGGCGGGAACCGGCGAGCCGACCGTCCCGTCAGAGTGCTGTTGCACGCTGCCTCTCGGCCTCCCACTCCTGGTGCGCGGTGTGAACGCGGTGCCACAGCGCCGCCCGCGCGGGGGCGTCGACGTCGGCCAGGTTCAGGTGGAACACGTCGGCCAGGACGTCGTACCAGTCGCCGGCCGAGTCGATGGTCCGCTCGTACGTGCCGTCGGCGTCGATCCGGCGCAGCACACAGCCGCGCAGCATGTCCACGCCCTTGGCGTCGCAGAGCTGGGCTTGGAGGACCCGGACGAACCCGGACTCGGGGGAGGTGGACAGCCGGTGGTGCTCCGCGGCGAAGGAGGACAGCTCCACGGGCTCCGGCGCGAAGACCATCGCCGTGAAGGCGCCACGGGGGTCATGGGTGAACCGCCAGCCGCCGGGCACCACCACCGACGGGGCCATCGCGTAGGTGAACGGCCCCTGGGTATAGGTGCCTTCGCGCAGCGGCAGTGGCTCATATATTCCGCC
>NZ_JBEXTV010000064.1:0-43696 GCF_040628835.1 Streptomyces sp. NPDC006134
ACCCCCCAGGTCATCCGTTCGACAGGGGGCAACAGTCATGCCGGGCCCGGAGGCCAGCGGCCCTCTTGCAGGACCGCGGAAAACATAACGGGGGGCGTGCGCACCGGGCGGCGGCAGGCTCAGGCGCGGGCCGGCGCCCGGTCGGCCGGGGCCTTGCCGGCCGCGGAGTCACCGGTGCCGGTGCGCACGGCGGGGATCAGCAGGGCGACAGCGGCCGAGGCCACGGCCACGCCGCAGCCGATCAGCAGCCCGGTGCGGAAGCCGTCCTCGGAAGCGAGGGTGTGGCCGCCCAGAGTGATGGTCATCTGTGCCAGGACCACGCCGATCACGGCCGAACCGATGGTGGTGCCGAGTGAGCGCATCAGGGTGTTGAAGCCATTGGCCGCGGCCGTCTCGGAGACCGGAACGGCGCTCATGATCAGGGCGGGCATCGCGCCGTAGGCGAGGCCGACGCCGCTGTTGATGACGATGCCGACGAGCATCAGCCCCCAAGCCGTCCCCATGAGCGGCAGGGCCATTCCGTATCCGACGGCGATGACCAACGCGCCGCAGATGAGGGTGAACTTGGGGCCGCGGGCGTTGATGAGTTTTCCGCCGAGCGGCGAGACGATCATCATCATCACGCCGCCGGGCGCCATCCAGAGGCCGGCGGCCAGCATCGACTGGCCCAGGCCGTAGCCAGTGGCCTCAGGGAACTGGAGGAGCTGCGGTGCGATCAGCATGGACGCGTACATGCCGACGCCGATGAGAATCGAGGACGCGTTGGTGAACAGGACGCGGGGCCGGACGGTGGTGCGCAGGTCGACCAGCGGTTCCCGGGTACGCAGCTCGTAGAAGCCCCAGATGGCGAGGGTGACGACGGCCAGGGCGAACAGGCCCAGCGTGGTGCCGGAGTTCCAGCCCCAGTCGCCGCCCTTGGAGATCGCCAGCAGCAGCGAGACCAGGCCTATGGCGAGACCGACGGCGCCCGGCGCGTCGAAACGCTGCCCCTTCGCGCCGGCCGGCACGTCAGGGACGAAAACGAAGATCAGCGCCCCGACCAGCAGGGCGAGACCCGCCGACCCCCAGAACAGCACACGCCAGTCCGCGTACTGCGCGACGGCCGCCGCCAGGGGCAGGCCGATCGCGCCGCCGATGCCCATGGAGGCGCTGACCAGGGCGATGGAGCCGCTCAGCTTCTCCTGCGGGACGACGTCGCGCAGCAGTGCGATGCCCAGGGGCACCATGCCCATGCCCATGCCCATGCCCATGCCCTGCAGACCGCGGCCGACGATCATCGGCACGACGGACGAGGCGAGCGCGCACACGACCGAGCCCACCACCAACGGGACGGCGCAGACAAGCAGCATCCTCCGCTTGCCCAACAGGTCGCCGAGACGCCCCGAGACCGGGACGCACACGCCCGCTACGAGCAGCGTGACCGTGACCACCCAGGCCGCGTTCGAGGGGGTGGTGTCCAGGATCTGCGGCATCTCCGCGATCAGCGGGGTCACCAGGGTCTGCATGATCGCGGCCACGGTGCCCGCCAGCGCGAGCGTGGCGACGACAGGGCCTGAGCGGGCGGTCGGCTGGGGGCCGTCCATGGTGGGGCTCCCCTACGGATGTCAGTGAGAACCGGCGCCTGAAGGAGGCGTCTTATGCATCGTACATATTATATGTATCTACCACATCACATGTCTGATGCATACGATGGAACCCAGTGAGCTCCAGGGAGTCGCACCGGAGTCGCACCGCAGAGAAGAGGGCACGTGAACACCGCGGACAGGGCCACGGAGCAGGTCGAGTTCGAGCAGATGCTGCTGGGCCGCTACATGCATCTGCACAAGGGCAAGGGGCGCCGCACCGGCAGCGTCCTGGACCGCAGCGCCTACATCCTGCTCAGCCGGATCCGCACGCAGGGCCCGATGTCGATCGGCCAGCTGGGCGACGCCTTCGGGCTGGACGCCTCCACCCTCAACCGGCAGACCGCGGCCGCCATGCGCGCCGGCCTGGTCGAGCGCATCCCCGACCCCGAGGGCGGCATGGCCCGCAAATTCCGCATCACCGAAGAAGGTGAACGGCGCCTCGACGAGGAACGCACTGGCCTCGTCGCCAGCCTGGACCGCATCATGGCCGACTGGCCGGAGGAGGACATCGCGGCCTTCGCCGGCTACCTCCGACGTTTCAACTCCGATATCGAGCGCCTCCACGGGATGCCCTGGCCACGCCCGCACACGACCGAACGGCTCTGAGCCTCGGGACCGGCAGCCACGGTCGTCGGCGCGCCGCCTGCGCGCCCCGGCGACCTGGCCGCTGCGCCTGCGGTCTCGTCCTCAGGTAGGGCAGGGCATCGATAGTTGATGACGGTCACGGGGGCCGAGAGGCGTTCGAGGAACAGCACGTCGTCACCGTCCAGGACCCCCAACTGGACGTGGTGGCCCACGACGTCGTGCACGCCCTCCATGAACGGCATGGCGGCGTCGCGCAGCGACAGCGTCGGCGAGGCCCGGGTCACCAGTTCCCACAGCCGGACGCCGATCCGCACCCTGCGGTCGGCGTCCCGGCCGAGGAAGCCGTGCGCGACGAGTTCACCCACGAGCCGGGACGCGGTCGCCACGTGCAGCCCGGAGCGGCGCGCGATCTCGGAGACGGACAGCACGGGATCGTCCTGACTGAACGCCTCCAGGATACGAGCGGCCCGGGACAGGACGGACTCGCGATGCGGTGTCTTCATACCCGTACGCTCCCGTGATCCGGCGTGCTGCGCCGTCGCTTCCGATGACCGGTGTCCGGAGACCGGGGTGCGGGTCGGTGCAGCTCGAAGAAGCGCCTGGCGAGGCCGGCCAGGTGGCCGTCGCTGACGGTCGGGGCGGGCTGTTCGGGGTGTGGGGCCCGTGCGCCGCTGGTGAACAGCGCTGCCGCCGGTCAGGTGGTGCGCACCGAAGGGCAGGCGCGCTGGTGGCCGATGGCGTCGTTGACGCGGCGGCTGATCTCCCGGAGCTGCTTGGCCTGCGCCTTGGTCAGGGGGTCGATGACGAGGCGCCGTACTTCTGCGACGTGGCCGGGTGCGGTGGCGGTGACCTTCTCCCAGCCCGCGTCGGTCAGGGTGGCCAGAGTGAACCGGCCGTCCGCGGGGTCGGGGCTGCGGGTGAGCCAGCCTTTGCGTTCGAGGCGTTTGGCGGTGTGGGAGAGGCGGGAGAGGGAGGCTTCCGCGAAGTCGGCCAGGTCGCTCATCCGCAGGGTGTGTTCCGGGGACATGGAGAGTCCGGCGAGGACCTGGTACTCGAAGTGGGAGATGCCGGCGTCGCGCTGCAGCTGGGCGTCCAGGGCGGCCGGGAGGCCGACCAGCATGCTGACCATGGCGAGCCAGGTCTGTTCTTCCTCGTCGTCCAGCCAGCGGGGCTCGTCGGTGTTCATCCCCTCACGGTAACTTGACTTCTCAAGCCCGAGGGTGGCCGTTTCGTCGTGCATGGTGGCCTCCCGACCACGGCTGGTCGGATCAAAGGGCTCCTCGGTGGATGACGCCTAAGGCGGCGCGGGTCAGCTCCGAGGCGTGTCGTTCAGGGGCAGGGCACGCTGGTAGGCGAAGACAGCCGCAGCGGCGACCGCCACGTGCATGGCCATGAGTCCGATGATCCCGGCGGCATCGGCGTGCGGCTTGTAGTCGCTGACGAACATCAGCAGGTCGGGCACGAGGGACACGATCACCACGGTGGGGACCAGCCAGGACAGCAAGGCGCGCGGGTCGGCCGAACGCCGGCGGACCACCGCCCAGCCCACCGCGCCCACGAGTACGCCTATGACGGTGAACGAGACGAACGCCCCGGGCTGGAGGGGCTGGAAGTCCTCCGACGCCCCGGCGGCACGCGCGAGGAGAGCGATGATCTCGTTGAGGACGCTTCCCGCCACGATGCCCGCGATCAGCCACCCTGCGACGGCGGCCCGTCCCGGCCCGGTTCTGACGGGATGCGCCGAGGCAGGGGTGTGGGAGGAGGACGTGGACATGGGAATCTCCTTGGACGAGGGGCGGGCAGGCGACTGTCTACGCATCTCGCGTGGTGCCCGGTGGGTGAGGGGTGCTGCCGACAGACGCCTGCCCGGCACGGGGGGCCGCCCTGGAGCCGGACGGTTCCTCCAGGACGAGCTGAACGGCTGTCGTGCCGGGCTCAGTTGCCGAGCGCGGCCGTAAGGGTCTCGCGCAGCGGGGTGGTGGGCCGGCCGATGAGCCGGGACAAGTCGCCGGAGGCGTCGGCCAACTGGCCGTCGGCGGTGCCCGCGTCGATCGCTACGAGCATCTCCACGACGGGCTCGGGCAGGCCGGCCTCGGCGAGGGCCTTGGCGTGGGCCTCGGCGGGCATGTCCTGGTAGGTGACCGGAGTACCGGTGACGGCGGTGATGTCTGCGGCGAGGTCGTCCATGGTGAAGGCGGTGTCGCCGGAGAGTTCGTGGACGGTGTCGGCGTGGCCGTCGCCGGTGAGGACCGCGGCCGCCGCGGCGGCGTAGTCGGCACGCGAGGCTGCGGCGACTCGGCCGTCGTGGGCGCTGCCGATGATGGTTCCGGTGGCCGCGCCCTGCTGGGCGGTGGGGATGTAGTTCTCGTTGTACCAGCCGTTGCGCAGCAGGCTGTAGGTGAGGCCGCTGGCCTTGATCGCTTCCTCGGTGGCCTTGTGCTCGGGGGCGACGGGCAGGGTGGAGGTGTCGGCGTGCAGGACGCTGGTGTAGGCCAGGAGGGAGACGCCGGCGTTCTTGGCGGCGTCGATGACGGCCTGGTGCTGCGGGATGCGGCGGCCGACCTCGCTGCCCGAGATCAGCAGGAGCTTGTCGGCACCCTGGAAAGCGGCCTCCAGGGTTTCCGGGCGGTCATAGTCGGCCTCGCGGACCTGGACGCCGCGCTCGGCGAGGTCGGCGGCCTTCTCGGGGGAGCGGACGGCCGCGACGATCTGGTCGGCGGGGACACGGGTGAGCAGCTCTTCCACGACAAGGCGGCCGAGCTGGCCGGTGGCGCCGGTGATGACGATCATGGTGATTCCTTTCAGGGTTTTGCCTGTCGTCCGCTCCGTCGGGGAGCGGACGGCACGTCGGTACGACCGGTCGGTCGCAGAAACCGACGATGGTCTTGCCGCGCGCGATGCCCGCGGCGATGGGCGAGGCCGTCGGCGGCCTGAGCCGGGGGAAGGACCTGGTGTCGACTTCGAAGGCGCCTGTGGAGACCTGGGCGGCCGGCGGTCCGAGGGTTTCGCGACCGGGACCGCCTGGATGTCGCCGCCGGTCGGTCCGGGCCCCGGCCGGGCCCTGCTCGTCGGCGGCGCCCGAAGTGTCGACGAGGGCGTGAGGCGTGACCGAGGCGGGTCGGGTCAGAAGGCGTAGGGGCCGAACCGGCCCCAGGCCACGACGGCGGCCAGGACCAGGAGAACGACGTTCACGCCGATCATCTGGTTCTCCTTGCGGCGGCCGTGGACGACCGCGGCGCCGAGCATGGTGATGGCCAGCCCGGTGGCCGCCAAGGGCACCAGGATCGGCGCGATGTCGAAGGCGGCGGGCAGGACCAGGCCGAGCGCGCCGAGCACCTCGACCGCGCCGATGCCCTTCACGGCACCGGTGGAGAAGTCATCGGCCCAGGCCATGCCCGAGGCGGCCAGTTTCTCCTTCGGCCGGCCCGCCTTCATCAGGCCCGCCAGGAGGAACGCGACGGCCAGGATGCTCGCGATGATCCAGAGGGTGACGTTCACGGTGTCGGACCTCCCCCAATCACTTGACGTTTCAAGTAACCGTAGAGCGAATCACTTGAAGCGTCAAGTAAAGGCGGGAGGGTGCGGACCGGGCGCTGTCGCGGGTGCCGTCGGGCCGGCTTTTTTTGGGGGCGGGCAGGGCTCGAAGAGGAGCCGGTCCGTGCCCGCGGACGTGTCGCGCGGCCGGTCCGGCCGGGAGAAAGCGCCGTGGCGCACGCCGGCGCTGACCGGAGGTGATCGGTGGGCGCCCTGACGTCCGCAGATCCTTCGCCGCCCGAGAGCCGGCGGTTGGATCAGCGATGGCTTGCCGAGCCCCGCGGCTGGGAGATTCCGGAGCGGGTCTGCGCGGGCAGAGCGTCCAGGAACAGCGCTCCCGCGAGGATTGCGGCGCTGCCGCGGGGGCTCCAGCCCCGTGCGTGCAGATCGGCGTCCAGGGCCGCGAGTGCCTCGGCTCCCTGGGCGGTCGCGGTGCCGCCCGCGTCCAGGACGGCGCGGGCGCCCGCATGGACGTGGCGCAGCCCCATCGGCCCGGCGCTGTAGAGGAGTTCGCTGTCGCGGAGGGTCGACATCACGGTCAGCAGGGCGTCGAGGCGTGCCTGCGTCTCGGTGGCGCCCGCCTTCCGGGAAGCGGCGAGTGCGTCGAGCGCACGGCACACATGCGGAAACCCGGCGCGGGCCTCGCCGCGGGCGCCGGCCGCCCCGTACTTCACCGCCATCGTCGAACCGTGCGAGGGCCGTCGCGGGGCCTTCCGGTCGGGGTACGCGGCGATCCGCTTGGCGGTCGCGGCGACCTCGGCGCCCTTGGCGGACGGATCGAGTGCGGCGCCCGCGACGAGCAGGCCGAGCGTCCACAGGGCCCCCCGGTGGCCGCCGCCGGCCAGGTCCACCGAGTGTTCGGTGCACCGTCCGATGGCGCCCAGTTCCTCGCGCAGCAGGGGCGTGGGCTGCCCGGAACGGCGGGCCGCGGCGGCCATCGCCGTCAGCCCCGGCACCAGCGCCCGCGCCGACCAACGCAGGGCCTGGTGGTCCTTGCCGGTGGTGCGTGCCGCGAGATCACGGGGATCGGGCAGCCCGGGTTTCGGGGCCAGGGCCAGTTGTTCGGTCAGAGCGGATACGGCGATGTCGGCGAGCTGCTCGTCGTGGTGCTTGGTCATGGCCACCTGCGGAAGGAGTGGGGCGGTGGCTTCGCCATGGCGTCGGAAGTGTTACCTCGGCGCAACGCATCACCGCTCGGTCTGGAGGCGTGTGCGGGAGCGGGCCCAGGGGGACCGGACGGTTCCCGACCGGCCGGGCTCCTGTGCCCGCTCCCTGCGCATCCCGGCGTCCGTCAGCGGGCCATGCGGCCCGCCCGGTCACGCCCGCAGCACGCCCTACGCCGACGGCGCGGGCGAGGTGGTGGGAAGGGCCAGTTCGTCACCTTCGTTGGTGGCGTCCTGGTCGACACCCAGCGTGATCGAAGCGGCGACCCCCTTCGCGATCCTCTTCTTGTCGTAGCGAAGGGTGAGCAGGCCGCCCGTGGCGCCGCTGTCGTCGTAGATCACGTCCTCCGGGAGGGTGACACGCCTGACGGTGCTGGTCGAGTACGGCTTCTCCTTCGCGACGGCCAGGACGGCCTCCTCCTCGAAGTAGAGCTGGCCGGTGTGGCAGGTGCGGCCGCCCTCGTAACCGCCCTTGGTCCACTTACCGTCCACGTGCACCTTCGTGTGGATGTGCACGGCCCGGCCCTCGTACCAGCCCGGGAAGATGCTGGTGAAACGGACCTTGCCCGCGTTGTCCGTACGCCAGGTGCCGCGCAGGTACGTCTTGCTGTCGGTGGGCTCCAGGTGCATGTCGCCTCCCTCCGGGGGTGGCGCATCGGTGGCCATGCCGGAGGGCAGGGCGGAACCCTGGGCCTCGTATCCGGAGTAGACGCCGAGCGCGTCGCAGTGCCAGATGTCGACCGCGGCGTTCCGCACCGGCTTGCACGTCTCGGAGTCGATCACCTTGATGGTGAGGGTCAAGGGGACGCCCTTGCGGTCCTCGGTGACGTCCGTACGGATCTGGTCCGCGTCGATGTAGTAGGGGCCCTCGATGGCCTCCGTGCTCAGCCGGTAGCAGGTCTCCCCGGCCCCGCCTTCCGGCGCCTTCGGCTTGGCCTTGGCCGGTGTTTCCTCGCCAAGTGCGTTCGAGGCCAGCACACCGCCCGCGCCGACCGCGGCGACCGCTGCTCCTCCGGCGACGAGGACCCGTCGACGTGACGTGTTCCTCTTGTGCCGCGCGTCGTCCTGAGTCATACCTACCGGCTCCTTCCGCTCGGGTTGGTTCGCTTCGACCGGCCGTGGACCCTCACCCTTGCGGACCTACCTGAGGCGAAACTGAAATGAACCGCGGTCCGGTGCCCCGGGCGGACGATGTGCCTCGTTCCGGTACCTGTGAACGGGGTTCCGCAGGTCTGGTCACACTCTGTGGTTCACCGGCGGCGCGTGCCGGGCCAGCGGCAGCCATACGGTGAACTCGGTGTCGCCCGGTTCACTGCGCGCCTCGACCCGGCCGCCGTGCGCCCTGACGATCGCGGCGGCGATGGCGAGCCCCAGACCGGTGCCGCCCTCCCGGCCGGCGGTGCGGGCCCGGGAGGCGTCGGCCCGGGTGAAGCGTTCGAACACCGACGGCAGGACCGCCGCGGGGATGCCGGGCCCGTCGTCGTGGACGCGGACGACGCACTCGGCGCCGGTCGCCTCCGCGGTCACCGTGCCCCTCGTCCCGGCCGGCGTCCGGCATACGCCGCCTGGAGCGCGGCCCCACATGCCGTGTCCTCCGGGTGCAGGCCGGATGCCGCACTGTGCGTCCTGCCCGTTTCACAGCGCCGCGAGTTCCTCCGCCAGTAGGCGCAGTGTCTTCGTGGGGATCATGCCACCGGACAGGGCGGCGAGGGAGATCAGAGAAGTCGAGCCGATCGTCTGGAGAAATTCGGTGTGGACAAGGGTGGGAAGGCGGGCACGCAGGACCTCGACGGCCAAGGGATCGGCCAGGAGCGCCGAGACCGGGGTGCGCAGGGAGAAGCGGCCGGCGGGGAAGTCCTCCGGGCGCGGCAGCGGCTCGGCGGCCTGCTGCGCCTGGTGGCGTTGTTTGCGCACCAGGAGGTGAGTGGTGCTGACGGGACCGTCAGCGGGCAGGCCCAGGCGTTCGTACTGGCTCGGCGGGGCGTCGTTCGCGCGCATGAGGGCGACGAGCAGGTCGGCCATGCGGAGCTCCACCTCGTCGTCGACGATCGGTGAGCGCTGTTCGGGATCGGTCCGCAGGTCGTAGAGGAGTGTGCCGAACCGGAACGGGTTGAAGAAGGTCCGCCCGGTCGTCCGGATCGTGCGGACGCCCTTGGTGAAGGTGAAGGGTTCGGCCAGTTCGAGGTCGGTCAGTTCCTCGGTGGTGAAGCGCCCGCGCATGTGGGTCGGCATCAACGTGTGCTCGTGCAGCGGTGTGTTGCCGGCACAGACGGGTGCGCGCATGTACACATACCGGCCGTCGGTGACGTTGACGTGTCCTCCGTGGATGCCGAACAGTCCTGCTTCACGGACCGGTCGGTCGGTGGCGACGGGCAGGGGGACGCCCTGCATGTCGGCGGGGCGGTCCACGCCGAAGAACTCCAGCAGGGTGGGTGCCAGGTCGATGGTCTGGACGAGAGCCTCGCGCCGTTTGCCGGCGGCGCCTGTCCGGGGGTCCCAGACGAACAGCGGGAGGTGGACCAGCTCGTTGTACCAGGGCTGTACCGACTTGCCCCACCAGTTCTTCTCACCGAGCAGCAGGCCGTGGTCGGTGCAGACGACCAGCAGGGTGTCCTGCCAGAGGTCGTACTCGTCCATCGCGTCGAGGACGCGGCCCAGCGACCTGTCGCACATGGAGAGCAGCGCGGCGTACTCGAGACGGGCGTGTTCGACCTGTGCGTCGGTCTCGGTGACCTGCCGGTAGTCGGGCCAGTCGAAGTGCGGACCGTCGTAGTCGTGCGGGTAGAGGTCCTTGTACTGCTTGTGGCTGAAGAACGGTTCGTGCGGGTCGAAGGTCTCGATCTGTACGAACCAGCGGTCCTGTTCGTGGTTGGTGCGGATGAACTCCAGTCCCGCGTCGAAGGTGAGCGTCTGGGAGTGGCGGTCCTCCGTCTGCATGTACAGCCGGTTCACCCAGTCCTGCCGGTAGCTGTCCGGGCGCAGCTCCTTGACGTCCTCCTCGGGCATGGGCGGGTTCGCGACGTGCCCTTTCCACGGGTCGCCCTCCTGGCCGCGGAAGAACTCCCAGGTGCTGTAGCGGCCGTGGTAGGTCGCTCCGCCGTCCTCCCAGTAGTGGGGATGGTCGCTCGCCAGGTGGGTGTGCACACCTGCGAGCCTGAGCAACTCGGGCATCGAGTCGTCGAAGGGTTCCAGTGGGCCCCAGCTGCGGTGCAGGAAATGGTGACGTCCGGTGTGGATCTCCCGTCGGGCCGGCATGCACGGCATGGAGCCCGCGTAGCAGTTGTCGAACGTCGCGGCCCGTTCGGCCAGCCGTGTGAAGTGGGGGGCGTGCGTCCAGTCGCAGCCGTACGGCGGCAGCATGTGCCGGTTGAGGCTGTCGAACATCACCATGATGGCTTTCATGCCGCGGTGCTCCTTCGGCTGTCGGATCGCGTGTCTCTCAGGCGTCCCGGGCGCAGCGGAACCCGGTGTGCCCGCTGCCTCCGTCGGGTGTGCCGGCGGTGCGGGCGGCGACGCGATAGCGGTTGCAGTAGGACCGGTGGCACAGGTGGGAGCCCCCGCGGATGACCTTCTCCTGACCGGTGTCCGGCCCCTTCGGGTCGATCGCTGTACCAGCCGGGTGGGCCGTGCTCCACCAGTCGGCGCACCATTCCCACACGTTGCCCGAGGTGTTGTACAGCCCGTACCCGTTGGGCTCGAAGGCGTCGACCGGTGCGGTTCCCCGGTAGCCGTCCGCGGCGGTGTTCTTGGTGGGGAAGGTGCCCCGCCAGATGTTGCAGCGGTATACGCCGCCGGGGTCGAGTTCGTCACCCCACGGGTAGCGCTTCTGTTCCAGGCCGCCGCGCGCGGCGTACTCCCACTCGGCTTCGGTGGGCAGCCGCTTGCCCGCCCAGGCACAGTACGCGGCGGCGTCGTTCCAGGAGATGTGCACCACCGGGTGGTTCCCGCGGCGCTCCAGTGTGCTGCCCGGGCCCTCGGGCCGGTCCCAGCGTGCTCCGGAGACCGCGCACCACCAGGGGGTACGGGCCGGCCGGGGCGCTCCGCGCCGCAGCGGACCGGGCAGGAAACCGGCGAACACGTAGGACCAGCCGATGCGTTCGGCCTCGGTGACATGGCCGGTGGCGTCGACGAACGCGGCGAACTCGTCGTTGCTGACGGCGTGCGCGTCGATGTGGAAGGTGCTGACCCGTACCGTCCGCACGGGGCCTTCGCCGTCCGCCGGGAACCCCTCATCGTCGTCGGTGCCCATCAGGAAGTCGCCACCGGGGATGCGGATCATGCCGTCCTGGGAGCCCTGGTGGCCGGCCGGCGGCACCGTCAGCGGCCGAAGGGCCGCCTCGTCGCGTCGGGGCGCGCAACAGGACAGGGCGGAGGGGTGAAGAATCTCCATCGAGCGCGGCTCCTGTTTCCTGTGAGGACACGGGTCATGCGGGTCGCCCGGCGTACCCGGGCCCAGGGCCGACCTGGACACGGGCGGAACTGGGTTCCCGCCGCTCTGAAACACTCGGCTCGGCCCGCCCCGAGGGCCGGCCGAACCGCTCCTCCCACCACCGGTTTCCCGGCCTGGTGCGCCCCCGGTCATCGAGTTCCGCGGTGAGGATCTGCGTTCTGCACCGTTGTCGAACCCGTGCCGTCGAACGTCTGTTGCGTTTCCACCGAGACGGTGAGCCGTGCCCGCGCGGCCCGGCGCTTTGCCTGTTCGACCGGGTCCGCGACCGGGGAGGCAAGTACGAGCCGTCGGGTGTAGGGGTGCCGAGGGGCGGAGGTGACGGCGGGGGCGGGGCCGGTCTCCACCACTTCGCCGCGGTGGAGAACGGCCACGCGGTGGCTGATGTGGCGTACGACGGCCAGATCGTGGGAGATGAAGAGGTAAGCGACTCCGGTGCGGCGCTGAATGTCGATGAGCAGGTCCAGCACCCTTGCCTGGGTGGACATGTCCAGTGCGGAGACGGGCTCGTCGCAGACGATCAGGCGTGGCTCGGGGGCGAGAGCGCGGGCGATGGCGACGCGCTGCCGCTGGCCGCCGCTGAACTCGCGCGGCAACCGCTGCGACGCGTCAGCGGGCAGACCCACCCGGTCCAGCAGCGCGCCCACCTTTCGGCGGGCTTCCCGCGCGTTGACGCCTTGAACGGTCAGCGGCTCGGCGAGGGTGTCACCGACGGTCAGCGCCGGATTCAGTGAGCTGTAGGGGTCCTGGAACACCACCTGGATGTCGCGGGCCAGTGCGCGGCGTTCCCTGCGGTCGGCGTGGGTGATGTCCCGGCCGTCCCAGGTGATCCTGCCCGCGTCCGGCCGGGCCAGGCCGAGCACGGCCCGGCCGATGGTGGTCTTGCCGGAACCGGACTCGCCGACCAGGCCGAGAGTCTCCCCCTCGGCCACGGTGAGAGACACCTCGTGCAGCACCTCCACCGGCCTCGCCCGCAGCCCTCGGCCGCGGCTCCGGTATGTGAGGCGCAGGTCCTGCACCTCCAGCAGGGGTACGGTCACCGTTCCTCCTTCGCCAGGATGCCGGACGCGGAAGCCGGTGGATCCGTACGCACGCTGCGCTCGTCGAGGACGGAGCCCAGCAGCATCCTTGTGTAGGGATGCTCGGCCGCACGGAATATGTCGAGGCAGGTGCCCGTTTCGACGATCTCGCCCTGCCGCATGACGGCGATCCGGCGACAGCTGTCGGCGACGATGCCGAAGTTGTGGGTGACCAGCAGCACGGCCATGTGCAGCTCCCTCTGCAGGTCACGCAGCAGGTCGAGGATCTCGGCCTGGACGGTGACGTCGAGGGCGGTGGTCGGTTCGTCGGCGATCAGCACCTTCGGCTCGGCCGCCACGGCTCCGGCGATGAGCACGCGCTGGGCCATGCCGCCGGAGATCTGGTGTGGATAGGAGGCGAAGGTCCGAGGCGGATCGGGGATCCCCACCCGGTCCAGCAGGGTCAGCATGCGCTTGTGGGCCTCGGCGCGTGAGACGCCGGCTGTCGCCCGGAGGCCCTCGACCAGTTGGGCTCCCACCGTGAAGGACGGGTTGAGGTTGGACATGGGCTCCTGCGGAACGTATCCGATGGCTCGGCCTCGCAGGCGGTGCAGCTCCCGCTCGGTCGCGCCGAGCAGCTCACGCCCGTCCAGGCGGATGGAGCCGCGCGTCACCACCGCTTCGCGCGGCAGTACGCCGAGTGCCGCGAAGGCCGTCTGCGTCTTCCCCGAGCCGGATTCGCCGACGAGGCCGAGCGTCTCCCCCGCCTCCAGGCTCAGGTGGACACCGCTGACCACCTCCTCCAGCTCACCCGAGGGCGTGGGGTAGGCGATCGTCAGGTCTTCGATGACCAGCAGCCCGGTTGGTGTGGCTCCCGGCGGGGCGGTACGAGTGGCGGGGGACGGTCGAGCGGTGTTCTTGGACGGCGCGGAGACGGTTCCTTCCAGTACGTCGCGCAGCGCATTGCCGAACAGGACGAGGGAGACCGTCATGACGCCGAGCAGGAGACTCGGCCAGACGATCTGCAAGGGCTCGATATAGAGGTTGGCGAAACCTTCGGCGACCATGGATCCGAAGCTGGGAACCGTGGCGGATCCGACGCCGAGAAAAGCCAGGCCCGCTTGTACTCCGATGGAGGCGTTGCACAGGAACGCGGCGGCGATGACGACCGGGCCGCGGACGGCGAAGAGCACGTGCCGGCGCAGGATGCGCGCGTCCGGCAGGCCGGAGACCCGGGCGGCGTCCACGAACAGTTCGTTCTTCACCCCGAGCACGAGATTGCGCACCAGCCGGTACACGCCGGGCGACAGCAGCACGCCGAAGATGAGCATGGTCACCCGGTAGTCGCCCTTGGTCATCGGCATGAGCACGATGAGGAGCAGGAGCCCGGGGAAGGTCATCACCAGACTGAACACCCATTCCGTGATGTTCCTGAGACGGTCGTAGTAGCCGCCGACCAGACCGGCCGTGACGCCGATGACCAGGGCGACGCCCGTTCCGATCAGCGCCGAGACGACACTGGTGTTGACCGATCCCAACAGCCGGGCCCAGATGTCCCGGCCGCTGCGGTCGCCGCCGAGCAGGTAGCCGGCAGTGCCGGGGTCCGCGTCGACGTGCTCGAGCGAGGCGTCGTTGACGCCGTGCTGGGTGAGCACGGGTGCCAGCAGGCCGAGGGCGACGACCACCAGCAGGACGGTTGCCGTGATCAGCGCCTGTGGGTCACGCAGCAACTTGCGCAGGGCCGCTGTGCGGCGCGCGGCGCGGGGGCGGGTGAGTCCAAGGCCGTCGGTCACAGGACCCTCGCCTTCGGGTTGAGCCACCCGTTCACGAGGTCGACGGCGAGGTTGACGACCACGACCAACAGGACGGCGAAGAGGGTGATCCCCATGATGACCGGGACGTCTCCCTGGAGGGAGGCGTCGAAGGCGTAGCTGCCGAAGCCCGGTATGGCGAACACCTTCTCGATGATGAGGGCGCCACCCAGCATCGCGATGAACTCGAAGGAGAGCACGGTGAGGGCGGGCCCGGAGGCGTTGCGCAGGGCGTGGCGGAGGATGATGGAGCGCGCCGGTACGCCGCGCGTGCGCAACGTGCGCACGTAGTCCTTGCGGAGCTCGTCGATCATGGTGCCGCGGATCTGCGCGGTCAGTCCCGCCATGCTGGCGATGAGCAGTGCGGTCACCGGGATGGTGATGGACCGGGCCCACGCGGCGGGATCGTCGGTGAGAGGGGTGAAGCCGGTTGCGGGGAGCACGTCGAGGCGGATCGACAGCAGGTAGACGAGGGCTATGGCGATGAGCAGGTTGGGTACGAGGTGCCCGGTGAGGGACACGGCCTGGACCACGCGGTCGACGATGCCCCCGCGCCAGGCGGCCGTGACGCCCAGCGCGACACTGAACGCGGCGGAGAGGAGCAGGGTGACGAGCACGATCGACATCGTCACGCCGAGGTGTTGCCCTACGGTGCGTCCGACGTGCTCGCCCGTGAAGAACGAGTCGCCCAGATCTCCTCGGGCCACGTGTGCCAGCCAGTCGGAGTACTGGGCGAGCACCGGCCGGTCGAGGCCCATCTGCGTCTTCATCGCCCGGATCGACTCGGTGGTGGCCCCCGTGCCGAGCCGGTTGCCCACGATGGCGTCGAAGGAAGGCGCGAGGAGCAGGAAGGTGATCAGGGTCACCAGGAGTGCCAACACCAGCCCGGTGACCAGGCGTCGTGCGACGTAGAAGAGCATGTTGCGTGTCCTTCGGCTCACGGATCGAAGCTCCGGGCGGTCCCCCGAGTCCGCCCGGAGCGGGCTCAGCCGGCGGTGCCGAAATTACGGATGTCGATCGCGGTCGAGGAGCCGTCGCCGAGGTGCTTGACGCCCTTGCCCGTGACCCAGGTGACCCCGATGTCCATGAGGGGCGCGAACCAGGCGTTGTCCACGAAGAACTTGTTGATGCTCCTGTAGGCGGCGCCGGCCTCGGCTGGGGCGCCGGCCCTGTTCGCCTGGTCGATCAGCGCGGTGAGATCAGGGTCGGATGACTTGAACGGGTTCGTGGGAGTGCCGGGGGTGGTGTACAGGGTGGTCAGGACGGCATCGGTGTCGAGGCCGTAGATGACGAAGTACATCGGGTACTTCGCCGCTGCGAGCGTGGTGGCCTGCCGTTGGATCGGCACCGCCTCCCAGGTCACCTTGATGCCGATCGCGGCGAGGCTCTGGGCGATGACGGGCTCGAACGGCTTGGTGGTGACGAAGCTCGGCATCCTCACCGGGAAGCCCTGGGCGTACCCGGCTTCGGCCATGAGTTTCCGGGCGGCGGCGACATCGAAGGGGTAAGCCTTGTCCAGCTGTGCGTCGTACGCCTGCCCTTGGGGGTTGAACAGCTGGGTGGAGGGCACGCCGACGCCCTTGAGGAAGGCGGTGACCAGCTTGGTGCGGTCGAAGGACATGTTGATCGCCCGTCGCACCCGTACGTCGCCGAGCGGCTCGAGTGACGTGCCCGCGCGGTCGGCGAGCACCAGGTTGCCCACCGTGAAGGCCTTCACCGGGCTGATCCGCAGCCCGGCCGACTGCAGCGGCTCCACCTGGGTGGGGTCGACGCTGCCCGCGTTGAGTTCGCCGGCGCGCAACGCGTTGACCACGGCCGCACGGTCGCCCATGACGCGAACCCGGACGGTCTCGAACGGATAGGCGTCGGCGTTCCAGTGCTCCTTGCGTTTCTTCAGCGTGTACTCCGAACCGTTCACGGTGGCGCCCTTGTCCAGGGTGTAGGGCCCCGATCCGACCGGATCCGTCGCCGTGCTCGACCGCGCCATGGTGGCCGGATCCGCGATCACGCCGTTGACGCCGGCGAGGTTCCACAGCAAGGAGCCGGACGGATGCTTCAGCCCGACGACGACGGTCAGGTCGTCCGGGGCGTCCACCGAGGCCACCACGTTCGCGATGTTCGCCTGATTGGGGCCGGGGGTGTCGCGGATGCGCTCCAGGGTCGCCTTCACCGCGGCCGCGTTCACCGGCGCCCCGGACGAGAAGGTCATGCCCTTGCGCAAGGTGAGGGTGAGGGTGCGCCGGTCCGCGGAGTACTCGTAGCGCTGCGCCGCGTTCGGCTGGAGCCTGCCGTCGTTGTCGACGTAGAGCAGCGTGTCGTAGAGCGCCCTCCAGATGTACGACGACTGGCCCGCGTCTATGCGGGTCGGCTCGAACGACGCGGGGGCGCCCTGGATGGAGAGCGAGAGCCTGGCCGCCTTCTGCGACGCGCCGGGCGAGTCCGACGCGTCGCCGGAGCAGGCGGCCGTCATGAGCAGTGCCGCCACGGTGACGGACGCGAGGAGCCGCCGTGGTCTCGGCGGCCTGATCGGAAAGGGCATGAGAGATCCCTGGGGACGGGGTCCGGGAAGGAGGGTGGGGGGTGGGGGTGCCTGTGACCCGCCGGGTGAACGGATCAGCGAGTCACAGCGCTGCTTCGGCGTGACGGGTCAGACGGCCGGTTCGACGATCGCGTCGATGCTGGAGGCCCCCGAGTCGGGAACCCTCGGCTGGCGCCAGGCCTCCACGGAGAAGGCCACGGTCACCAGCGAGCAGAACAGCCACAGCAGGCGCTTGTCCGGTTCGGAGATGTCCTCCATGGAGATGCTCTCCAGACGGGCCGTCCCGGTCTTGAGCAGCGGGAAGGCCACGTCGTAGAACGCGTCCAGCTCGTCCATCGTGCTGGTGATCCGCTTGGTGTAGCGGGCCTTCTCCGTGGGGATCGCCCAGTCGGCGAAGGGTTCCAGGGCCTCGAAGCCCTCGGGAAAGACACGGGCCATGATGAAGTCCTCCTCGGATCAGGACGCGGCCGGGGCGCCGGAGGCGCGGCGCTGGTACTCGCGGACGTACTCCTGCGCGGAGTGGTGCAGGTGGCGCAGGAGCACCTCCTGGTCGTTGAGCGGGAATCGGTCCACCGTGCCCGACTCGAGCATGGTCTGGGTCGCCTCCAGGGTGTTGCCGTCCTGCAGGCCGTACTCCTTGAACGAGACGGCCGCCAGCTCCTGCTGGAGCCGTTCGAAGGCGTTCTTCGGCGGGACGAAGTAGCACGTCCCCTCGAAGATGTGCGTGTTGTACGAAGTGGGCCAGTAGTGGTACGTGAGGACCCAGTTCGGCCGCCAGATGAGCAGCATGAAGTTGGGGAAGAAGACGAAGGAGTCCATCCCCCAGCGCGGGTCCCGGGTGGGGTTGATCGCCGGCGGCAGCTCGTCGGTGGTCATGCCGATGTCCGGGGCGTCCCACGGGCCGAACAAGCCGCTGCGCAGGGCCGCCTCGATGGGCTTGACCATCTCGCGGTCGTGCGGCGGGGCGATGCCGCCCCAGGACGACACCATGCTGTGCGGGCCGTCGATGTCGTAGTGCAGCGCTTCGTAGCCGTACTTCGCGATCCGGCGGGCCTGCTCCGGCATGTACTGGCCGGAGTGCAGGATCGGCGCGTGGTAGAACTCGGCGAACGCGTCGATGAAGAGCTTCCAGTTGCTGCCGATCTCCGCCCGGAACTTGTGGACCTGCGTCAGCTTGTGGAACGGGTAGCCCTCGATGCCCTTGGCCAGCTCGCCCAGGTACTCGCGCAGCGGCGTGGAGTTCTCGGTGTCGAGGTTCACGAAGACGAACCCCTCCCACACTTCGGCCTGGACCTGCTTCAGTCCGTAGTCGGACTTGTCCAGGTCGAAGAACTCACCCTCCTGCTGGACGAAGGCGAGCTTGCCGTCCAGGTCGTAGCGCCAGGCGTGGTACTTGCAGGTGAACTGGCGGCAGACGCCGCTGGTCTCCTCGCGCGGGAAGTCGTTCCACACCAGCTTGTTGCCGCGGTGCCGGCAGACGTTGTGGAAGGCGCGCACCTCACCGTCCGTGCCGCGCACCACGATGACGGAGGTCCCGGCCGCGTCCAGCTCCTTGGTGAAGTAGCTGCCCTTGCGGGGGAGCTGCTCGACGCGTCCGACGTTGAGCCACGTCCGCTTGAAGATGGCCTCGCGCTCCAGCTCGTAGTGCTCGGGCGAGGTGGAGTCCGCGTAGGAGACCGGCTCCGTGCCGATTTTGAGGTGCTCGGTCCAGGTGCCCTCTTCGGGCTTCTTGAAATGTGCCATGGGGGTCGGTTCCTCCCGTTGACGACACCGCTTGTTCGGTAACTACGATCTCGATTACGAGAACGCTATTCTCACTTTTGCTCAACCGTCAAGGAGGACGGCGCAGGCGCCGCTCCCGGGCCGGGCCGCGAGGAGACCGGACAGCGCCGTCAGCACATAGAAGATGACGGGTCGTTGGTAATGGTCTTCTCCTCACGCGAGAGGAGGACTATCGTCCCCGTTGCCGGGCACGACGAAGGGAGCGTTCCCATCCCATGACGGACTACGACGCGATCGACTTCTTCCGGGACGAAGCACTCGTCACCGACCCCTACCCCTACTTCGAGCACCTGCGGGCCCGGTGCCCGCTGCAGCGCGAGCCGCACCACGGGGTGGTGATGGTGACGGGTTACGACGAGGCGGTGCAGATCTACAACGACCACGAGACGTTCTCGTCGTGCACCTCGGTCACCGGCCCGTTCCCGGGATTCCCGGTCCCCCTGGACGGCGACGACGTCAGCGAGCTGATCGAACGGCACCGTGCCGAGCTGCCCATGAGCGATCAGTTGCCCACCCTGGACCCGCCGGTGCACACGGCCCATCGCGCCCTGCTGATGCGTCTGATCACGCCCAAGCGCCTCAAGGAGAACGAGGCCGCCATGTGGCACATCGCCGACGCGCTCCTGGACGACTATCTGGCCCGGGGCGAGGGGGACTTCGTCCGCGACTTCGCGGGGCCCTTCACCCTGCTCGTCATCGCCGACCTGCTCGGCGTGCCCGAGGAGGACCGGGCGGAGTTCCGGGCCAGGCTCCAGCGCCCCGAGGCCCACGAGCCGGGCATCGGCAGCACCGGCGAGGAGACCATGGAGCACACGCCCCTGGAATTCCTCTACGGGCGGTTCACCACGTACATCGAGGAGCGCCGTCGCCGGCCCCGCGAGGACGTGCTGACGGGCCTGGCCACCGCCGCCTTCCCCGACGGTTCGACACCCGAGGTCGCCGACGTGGTACGCGTCGCCGCCAACCTGTTCGCGGCCGGCCAGGAGACGACCGTCCGCCTGCTCGGTTCGGCGGTGCGCACGCTCGCCGAACGTCCCGACCTGCAACGGCTGCTGAGGGCCGAGCGTCAGCGCGTTCCCCTGTTCATCGAGGAGTCGCTGCGCACGGAGAGCCCCGTCAAGGGCGACTTCCGGCTGGCACGGACGGCCACGACGGTGGGCGGGGTCGAGCTGCCCGCCGGCACCACGGTGATGCTCGTCAACAGCGCTGCCAACCGCGATCCGCGCCAGTTCACCGACCCGGAGCTCTTCGACATCGAGCGGGCGAACGCCCGGCGTCACATCGCCTTCGGCCGCGGCGTGCACAGCTGCCCCGGCGCCCCGCTCGCACGGGCCGAGGCACGGGTGGCGATCGAGCGTCTCCTGGACCGCACGACGGACATCAGGATCTCCGAACGGGCGCACGGCCCGGCCGGCGACCGCCGCTACAGCTACGTCCCCACGTTCATCCTGCGCGGCCTGACCGAACTGCACCTGGAGTTCGACCCCGCCGATACCCCCGGCACCACCGGGACTTCCGAGAGCGAGGAGCGATGAAGGTCACGGTCGACGACGACCGCTGCCGCGGCCACGGTGTGTGCTGCGGCATCTGCCCCGAGGTCTTCGACCTGAGCGAGGACGGGTACTCCGTGGTGCTCCTGCCGGAGATCCCCGCCGAGCATGAACAAGCGGTCCGCCGGGCTGCCGCGCTCTGTCCCGAGCACGCCATCAGGACCACGGGCTGACGCCCGGTTCCCCGAAGGAGACCTCCGATGCCCAAGGGCTACGTCATCATGACCGAGGCCATCCGCGACCAGGAGGGCATGGCCGCCTACGGCAAGGCCTCCGCCGCGTCGATGGCCGAGGCCGGCGCACGCGTCCGGGTCGTCGACCCCCACCCCCAGGTCCTCGAGGGCGAGTGGCACGGCGACCGTACCGTCATCGTCGAGTTCGCGTCGGTGGAGGCCGCACGCGCCTGGTACGAGTCGGCCGGCTACCAGGAGGCCAGGCCGCTGCGGCAGGCCGCGGCGGTCACCAACGCCGTGATCGTCGCCGGTTTCGAGCCTCCGGCGCAGGCTCCACGGCAGCCCCCGAGGCAGGAGGGCACGCGGTGAAGCGCCCTCCGGAGCACCGTGCGACGGGCGGTCGCCGGCATGGGTGACCTGGAACTGTCCTGCGGCCTGCCGCCGGGACCCGACTTCGCCGAACTGGCCGCCCTGGCCGAGCGGCTGGGCTATCAGCGGGTGTGGATCTACGATTCGGCACCGCTGTGGGAGGACCCGTTCGTCCACCTCGCTCTGGCCGCGCGACGCACCACGCGGATCGGTCTGGCGACCGCCGTCCTCATCCCGGACGAGCGGTCGGAAATGGCCATGGCCTCCGCGATCGCCACCGTGGCCCGGCTCTCCCGGGGCCGCTTCCGCGCGTGCTTCGGCACAGGCTTGACCTCACGCCTGGCCATGGGGCAGCGCCCGATGACCCTGGCCGCGCTGGAGCGGTACGTCACCGCGGTGCGGGCGCTGCTCGCCGGTGACGCGGTCGAGGTGGGCGGCTCCCTGGCCCGCATGCTGCACGCCGACGGGCTCACGGCGCCACGGCCGATCGACGTTCCGCTGTGGATCAGCGCGTTCGGCCCCCGGGGAGCCGCGCTGGCCGGCGAGATCGCCGACGGCGTCATCGGCCCGCCCCACCCTTCACTGCCCACCGCGACGATCGCGTCCGGCACCGTACTGGACACCGGGGAGGATCCCGCCTCCGACCGCGTCCGCGAAGCGATCGGACCGTGGCGGATCGTGGACTGGCACAACGCCTACGCGACGAAGGGCGCCGAAGGCGTCGACGCCCTGCCCGGAGGCCGGGCCTGGCGCGAGGAGCTGGAGTCCCTCGCCCCGGAGGGTGAACGCCATCTGCTGGCCTTCGAGGGCCACGTCACCCACCTGCTCCCACGTGACCGACGGCTCCTCGACCACATCGACGTCAAGCGCATGGTGGGTGACGAGGACCGGGTGGGCGTCCAGTTGGCGCGGCTCGCCTCCCACGGTTTCCGGGAGGTCGTCTACACGCCGACGGGCCCCGACGTGCCACGGGAACTGCGGGCCTTCGCACAAGCCGGACGGAAGCACTTGGCGAGCGCGAGCTGACGCCGCTCCGGGGGGAGCGGGAATCCCGGGCACCCGCCTCCCCGGTCGCCTCGCTCTCCCCGGGTCCGGGCCTTCCGCCGTCGGCCGGCCATGCGACCGGCCTCGACCGAGAAACGGATGCACCGTGCGCCTCACCACGAAGACCGGAACGTCGGCGGCAGCCGCCCTCCTCCTCGCCTGCCTCACCACCTCGGCGCCCGCTCTGGGTGCCGACTCCGCCGCCGGACCGGGCGGCGGGTCCTGGCACACCGTCTGGGCGCAGTCCCAGCACGCGCTCTCGGCGACTTCCCTCACCGATCGGACCGTCCGCTCCATCGCCCGCCTGAGCCAGGGCGGAGACGCCGTACGCGTGCGCGTCCAGAACCAGTTCGGGGACTCGCCCCTGACCATCGGGCACGGGGCCGTGGCCATCAGCGACGGCGGACCGGCCACCCGTCCCGGTACCACCCGCGTCCTCACCTTCGGCGGGCACCGCGGCGTCACGGTGCCCGCCCGCGGTGAGGTGTGGAGCGACCCGGTGTCCCTGGACACCGCGCCGCAGACGGATCTCGCCGTCAGCCTCCACGTCCCCGGCACCGTCCGGCCCGGCGAACACGGCATCTCCTTCCGCGGGAACTACCTCACCGCACCGGGCAGCGGCGACCACGTCACGGACACCGACGCCGCGGCGTACACGGAGAAGACCCCCGCCACCTACATGGTCAGTGCCGTGGACGTCCGCACCCCGCACGTCACGGGCACGATCGTCGCCTACGGCAGCTCCGTGGTGGACGGCGTCGGGAGCACCGACTGCGGTCCTGGATGCACGCCGACGACCACCGACAACCGCTGGAGCGACGTACTCGCCCGCCGGATCGTCCGTGAGCTGCCCGCCCACCGCCAACTGGCCGTCGCGAACGCGGGGGTCAACGGCACGACCGCCTCCGCGCACTGCCCGCACAACCCGCCCGCGATCGCGGGCCTCGACGCCGGCGCCCGACTCGAACGCGACGTCCTGTCCCTCCACGGCGTCACCGGAGTCATCCTCTTCTACGGCACGAACGACCTGCAGAACGGCTGCACCGCCGGGCAGATCGTCACCGCCTACCGGAAGGTCCTCGCGCGCCTGCACCGCGCGGGAGTCGAGGTCTACGTCGTCCCCGTCACCCCCCGGCCGATCTACACGGACCGGATGAACCGGTACCGCTGGGACGTCGGCATGTACGTCCGCGACCAGGGGGGCTGCGGCGGCGCCTGCGAGGGAGTCATCGACTTCGACCATGTGATCAAGGACCCGCTCGCCCCCAACAGCATCGACGAACGGTACGACGTGGGCGACGGGATCCACGTGAACATCGCCGGTCACCGGGCGGAGGCGGCGACGGTCTCGCTGCCCCTGCTGGCCGCCTCGGCCCGCCGCTGACGCGGGGCGCGGTGCGTACCCGGCGGATTCCGGCGAGGGAGGCAGGCGGGCGGCGGGTCGCCGTGCCGCCCTCCGTCTCCCTTGAGCCGCCGGTCCGTTCCTCAGACGTCGAGGCCTCCCCGTTCGACGAGCTGGCGCACGATCACGTTGCGCTGGATCTCGTTGGTCCCCTCGCCGACGATCATCAAAGGGGCGTCGCGGAAGTAGCGTTCCACGTCGAACTCGGTCGAGTAGCCGTAGCCGCCGTGGATGCGGACCGCGTTCAGGGCGATCTGCATGGCAGTCTCGGAGGCGAAGAGCTTGGCCATGCCGGCTTCCATGTCGACGCGGCGCCCCGCGTCCGCCGCGCGTGCGGCGTACAGGGTGAGCTGGCGCGCCGCGGTCAGCGACGTGGCCATGTCCGCCAGGTAGTTGCCGACCGACTGGTGCCGCCAGATCGGCTTGCCGAAGGAGTGGCGCTCCCGGGCGTAGGCCAGGGAGTCCTCGAGTGCCGCGCGGCCGACACCGAGAGCGCGGGCGGCCACCTGCAGCCGGCCTGTCTCCAGCCCCTTCATCATCTGGGCGAACCCCTGTCCCTCGACGCCGCCGAGGACGGCTTCGGCGGGTGCCCGGTAACCCTCGAAGGACAGCTCGCAGCTCTCCACCCCCTTGTATCCGAGCTTCGGCAGATCGCGGGAGACCGTGAGGCCGGGGCCGTGCTCGACGAGCAGGACGGAGATGCCACGGTGGGCGGGGGTGGCCGCCGGATCGGTCTTGCACAGCAGGGCGATCAGTTGCGAGCGCCGGGAGTTGGTGATCCAGGTCTTGACGCCGTCGATCACGTAGTGGCCGTCCGCTGCCCTCCGGGCGACCGTGCGCAGCGCCTGGAGGTCGGATCCCCCGCCCGGTTCGGTCAGGGCCATGGTGGCCCGGATCCGGCCCGTGGCCATGCCCGGAAGATAGCGGCGCTTCTGCTCCTGGGTACCGAAGTGCAGCAGCAGCTTCGCTACGACCGTGTGGCCGCCCATGGCCCCGGCCAGGCTCATCCAGCCACGGGCCAGCTCCTCGGTGACCAGGACGTAGCAGGGGGTCGACACGGGGGTACCGCCGTACTCCTCGGGGACGGCGAGTCCGAAGATGCCGAGCCGTTTCATCTGCTCGATCTGCGCCTCCGGGTAGGCACCGGCCTGTTCCAGTGCGCGGACGACGGGTTTGACGTCCTTGTCCACGAAATCGCGCACGGTGCGCACGACGAGCCTCTCGTCATCGGTCAGGTCGTCCGACGTGCTCATGCGATGCCCCTCCTTGTCCGGTGCGGTGGCGCGTCCGCGCGGTCCGGACGCGGCGAACGGGCCGGCGGGTCAGACGACGCCGTCGGCTCTCAGGGCGTCCCTCTCGGCCGCGCCGTGTCCCAGTTCGGCGAGGATACGGTCGGTGTGCTCCCCCAGGGCGGGTACGGCGCCCATGCGCGCGGTGACACCGGACAGGTCGGCCGGGGGGATCAGCGCGCGTACCGTACCCCCGCCGGGCAGCGGCACGTCTCTCCAGCGCCGCCTGGCGTCCAGCACCGGATGGCCGAGGAACTGCCGCATGTCGTTGACGGGAGCGTGGGCGACGCCCGCCGCGTCGAGCAGCTCCGCCGCGCGGGCGCCGTCCAGGGCACGGAACCGTTCGGCCAGGATCGCGTCGAGCGCGTCCCGGTGGGCGACCCGCGCGGAGCCCGTCGCGAACCGGGGGTCCTCCACGAGTCCGGGACGTTCGAGGAAGTGCCGGCACAGCGCGGCCCACTCCCGCTCGTTCTGCACCGAGATCAGGACCCCCTCGCCGTCTTTCGCCGTGTAGGTGCCGTAGGGCGCGATGGTGGCGTGCCGTACGCCCATCCGCGGCGGCTGGCTGCCGGTGTGGGCGGTGTAGTACGCGGGTTGGTGCATCCACTCCGCCAGCGCCTCGAACAGCGAGACGTCGACGGTGCGGGCGACTCCTGTGGTGGCGCGGGTGAACAGGGCCGTGAGGATGCCGGAGTATGCGTACATGCCGGCGGCGATGTCCGCGATCGAGATGCCGACCCGGGCGGGCGCGTCCGCGCTGCCGGTCAGGGCGACGAGGCCGGTCTGGCACTGCACGAGCAGGTCGTACGCCTTGCGGTCCGCCCAGGGGCCGGTGGCACCGTAGCCGGTGATGGAGCAGGCGATCAGTGCGGGGAACCGCCGTGCGAGCGAGGCCGGGTCGAGTCCGAGGCGGCCGATGGCGCCGGGAGCCAGGTTCTGGACGAAGACGTCGGCGCGGCCGAGCAGCCGGGCGGCGATCTCCCGGCCGCGGGCGGACTTCAGGTCGAGGGTGATCGACTCCTTGGACCGGTTGAGCCACACGAAGTAACTCGACTCGCCCCGCACGGTGGTGTCGTACCGACGGGCGAAGTCGCCGCCGTCCGGCCGCTCGACCTTGATGACACGGGCGCCCAGGTCGGCCAGTTGGCGCGTGGCGAAAGGTGCCGCGACCGCCTGTTCGAGGCTGACGACGGTGACACCGGACAAGGGAAGGGCGGGGTCCGGTCCATCGGTCCGGACCGGCGGCGCCGGGGCCTCTGCGGACATGATGCGAACTCCTTCACAGGGGCCGTGCCGATGAGGGCGGGTCCTCATCATCGACGCCCGGCGCGGCCCGCGGGTAATAGCAAGTCCTGATGAGTCCATGCCCGGCATGGATGACGGAAGGGTGAGATGGACGTCAAGCAGCTCAGAGCCCTTGTCACGGTGGCCGAGGTCGGCAGTGTCACACGCGCCGCCGCACTGCTCCACCTCGTGCAGCCGGCGGTCACCCGGCAGATCCGCGCGCTGGAGCACGAACTCGGCGTCGCGCTGTTCGAGCGGACACGGCAGGGCATGCTGCCCACCGAGGCAGGCGTGATCATGGCCGACCGGGCGCGTCGGGCGCTCGGGGAACTCGAGCGCGGGCGCAGCGAGGTGCGGCCGGCGGCCGGTGCGGTGACGGGTACCGTCACCGTGGGCCTGCTGGACAGCGCGAGCGACCTGCTCGCGGGACCGCTCGCCTCCCGGCTCGCCCTGAGCCATCCCGGCGTGGAACTGCGCCTCGTCACCGCGTACTCGGGTCACTTGCGCCAGTGGCTCGACGAGGGGCGGCTCGATCTGTCGCTCCTCTATGACCTGCACGGTACGGCATCCCTCACCACCCGTCCCTTGGTGAGCGAGCGCCTGTGGGCGGTGGCGCCACCCACCGAGCGCCTGCCCTTGGGACACCCCGTCCCCTTCGCCGAGCTGGCCCGGCACCCGCTCGTCCTGCCGATGCCCGGACACGCGTTGCGCTCGCTGATCGACACGGCGGCGGCCAGAGCCGGTGTGTCCCTGACCGTCGCCGTCCAGAGCGACTCGATGCGTGTGCAGAAGCACCTCGTCCTGGCCGGGCACGGCTGGACCGTCCTGCCGGGGGTCTGCGTCACCCGGGACATCGCGGATCAGGAGCTGAGGGCCGCGCCCTTGTGCCGCCCCGTCGTACGGCGTTCCGTCGTCCTCGCGACGCCAGGTCCCACGCGCACCACACCGGCGGCCGACGCGGTGGCGAAGGCGCTGGTGTCGGCGGTCACCACGTCCGTGCGTCAGGGGGACTGGCCCTCGGCCCCGGTGCGCGGCGGGTGAGTACGTCCCGCACCGTTCCGTCCCGCTCCATCGTCCTCGCCCGTCCCGTGGCGGCGGGGCCCCATCAGACCGTCACGGCGCCTGCACGGCACCGTGTGCGGAGACAGGGAGATCACCGACGTGACCTCGTCATCCGCGCCTCTGGAGTCCTACGTGGAGTCCTGGCGTCCCGCACCCACGACCCAGAAGGACCCCATGGCCCCGGGTCCCGCCGCCGCCCTGTCGGCGCTGCTCGACCAGCCGGAGCCGACGGCGGCCACCGGCGGTCCCCTGCCGCCCCTGTGGCACTGGCTGTATTTCCTCTCCTGGCCCGCGCAGAGCGAACTCGGCCCCGACGGCCACGTACGGGACGGGACGTTCCTGCCGCCGGTCCCAGACCGCCGTCGGATGGTCGCCGGGGGCCGTTGCCGGATCACCGCGCCCCTGCGCGTCGGCGTGCCGGCCGAACGGGTCAGCAGCCTGGCTTCGGTGGTGCCCAGGGCCGGCCGCAGTGGAGCGCTCCTGTTCGTCACGACCAGGCACGAGATCCGGCAGTCCGGCCGGACGTGCCTGGTCGAGGAACAGGACATCGTCTATCGCTCGGGGACCGGTACCGGTCCTCGCGGCACCCCGGCGGCCGACTCCGTGCCGCTTCCGGACGCCGAGGGTAGTTGGGCCCGGCGGACGCTTCCGGACGAACGGCTGCTGTTCCGGTTCAGCGCCCTCACGGCCAATGCCCACCGGATCCACTACGACGCCCCGTACTGCCGTGACGTGGAGGGGTACCCGGGGCTCGTCGTGCATGGTCCGCTGCTGACGCTGCTCATGCTGGAACTGGTCCGCGCGCAGGAAACCGGGCGCCGGGTGCACTCACTGGCCTACCGGTTGCGGCAGCCGGTGTTCGCGGGTGAGGAGGTCTGGGCGATCGGCGCCCCCGGCGATGAGGGGGCGCGGCTGCGGATCGCGACCCGGAGCCAGGCACATCACGCCACAGCGGAGGTGGCCTTCGGCTGACGCCCGCGGAGAACGGCGACGGGCGGAAGGTCTCACAGGCACGACGAGCTCGCCGGGACGGTGCCGGCCGGCAGTCGGAGGCCTCATGTCGTGGCACCCGCCACGACGCGGAGCATTCTCCCGCCGGCCCCGCGCCCGGCCGGCCTCTTCTGTCCCAGGGCAATGGCCAGTTCGTCGACGACGGTGTCCACGAAGGCGTGCATGTCGACCTCGATCGTGGTGAGCCGCGGGGTCCACAACTGGCCGACGTCGGTGGCGTCGACGCCCACGACGGCCAGGTCGCCGGGGACCGCCCAGCCCAGGTGCGCGGCCGCGGCCAGGACGGCCAGCGCGACCTCGTCGTTGTAGGCGGCCACGCCGAGCGGGGCCTGACGGGGCAGCTCGCGGAGGACGGCGACCGCCGGCTCCAGGACGGTGGGCACCGGTACGGACAACGGCGCGGCCAGCCCCCGCCGCTCGCACGCGGCGCTGACACCGGCGTACCTGCCGGGCCCGTACGGGTCCGTGCGCCGGTCCGAGATCGACGCGTAGACGATCTGCCGGTCGCCGCTCCGGGTCAGCTCCGTGACCTGGAGTTCGCCGATCTCCTCGTGGGGGCCCGGGGACCGGCGAGGCCGGGCGCCGGGGTCCGGAACGACGGGCACCCCCTGTGCGGCCAGCCGGTCGCGGGCGGGCAGGTCCAGCGAGCCGAAGTCGACCACGGCGAGCGGGCGGAGTTTCACCAGCGCGTCGGCGGTCTTCTGCGGGTCCGAGCCCGCGAAACGCAGGACGACGTTGGAGCCCAGTCCCATGGCGTTGTCACCGAGGTACTCCAGCGCGTTCTGGAGGTTCTGTCCGACGGTGGTCTCCGGCATGACGACGACGATCGTGTCGCTGCGTCCGGTGACGAGGCTGCGCCCGGCCGGCGAGGGCCGGTAGTCCAGCTCCTCGGCGGCGGCCCGCACCCGCAGACGGGTCTCTTCCGGGAAGCGTCCTTCACGCCCGTTGAGGATGTGACTGACCGTGGCACGCGAGACCCCGGCACGCGCCGCCACATCGGCTGCGGTCGCGGGGCGCGGGCTGTTCTTCATCCTCGTCGGCGCCTTCCGAGTCTTCGGGCCGGTCGCTCCGTCCCGGCCGGGTGGACGCCAACGACCCTATCCGACGGGCAGGTATCACGTGCTACCCCCTAGGCGGCCCTGAGTATCACGTGATACCAATGCCGCGAGCACCCGCCGAGCCGGCGGTGACTCGCGACGAAGGAGCCGCCGTGTCTTCCGTGCCGCCCCACTTTTCCGCATCCTCCTCACCACCCCCGCCCCCCGCGGCAGTGCCGTCGACCAAGGCCGCCCTGCCCGGCCGGCCCGCCACCGCGAAGGCCGACGACCGGCCCAAGGTCGGCACCACCTACATCGTGCTGCTGGTCCTCGCCCAGTTCGGTCTTTACGCGGCCATCGTGGCGCCGATGGGCTACTCCCTGAGCGTCCGCGTCGATCAGCTCTCCCCCGGCAACGAGGGAATCCTCGGTTACGTGGTGGGCGCGGGATCCCTGGCCCTCGTCCTGTCCGGACCGGTGCTCGGGGTGCTGAGCGACCGCACCCGCTCCCGTCTCGGCCGGCGCCGGCCCTGGCTGCCCCTCACGGTGGCCGTCGGCCTGGTGGGCTTCTGCTGCGTCGCCCTCGCACCCTCGGTCGCCGTCCTGATCACCGGCTGGGTCGTCGTGCAGCTCGGGTTCGGCAGCGCACTCGCCCTGCTGGGCGCGTCGATGGCGGACCGCCTGCCCGAGTCCCAGCGCGGCAAGGTGGCGGGCCTGGCCGGTGTGGCGCAGATGGCCGCGTCGATCATCGGGGTGGGGATCGCCTCCATGCTGACGTCGTCGAACCTGCTGCTGTTCCTCGTGCCCGCGGGCCTGGGCGCCGTGACGGTGGGGCTGTTCTTCCTTCTCGTCCATGAGGAGAGCAGCCAGGGCATCCCCCTCGGCGAGGCCCTGACGGCGAAGCTGGTGCTGTCCAAGTACGTCTTCGACGTGCGCCGCCACTCCGACTTCTCCTGGAACTGGCTGGGCCGGTTCCTGTTCATGTTCGGGCTGACGCTGGCGACGACGTTCACGACGTTCTTCTTCGCCGACAAGCTGGACCAGCCCGTCACCGAGATCGGCGGGCTCGTCGCGGTGGTCGGCGGCATCGGTCTCGTCGCGACCATGGGCGGCGCCGGCTTCAGCGGGTTCCTGTCGGACAGGCTCCGGCGCCGCCGCGCCTTCGTGTTCGGCGCGGGGCTGCTGTTCACCGCGGGAACGCTGACCATGGCCGCCGCGCCCGGCCTGCCCGTGCTGGTGGCCGGCTCGTTCCTCACCAACCTCGGTCTCGGTGTCTTCTCCGCGGTCGACCAGGCCCTGGTCCTGGACGTTCTGCCGGAGCGTGACACGGAGGCCGGGCGCTACAACGCGATCAACCAGTTCTCGACCACGGTGCCGCAGGCGGCGGCGCCCCTCGTGGCCCCCCTGGTCCTGGCGCTCGGCGGAGGCGACAACTACCCCCTGCTCTACGTCGTCGCCGGTGCCTTCGCCTGCGTCGGCGGGCTCATCATCCTGGCCCGGGTCAAGGGCGTTCGGTGAAAGGGAAGACAACCATGACGTACGCGGACTTCAACACCGGCTGGAGTTACCGCCGCAAGGTGACACCGTTCCAGGAGCTGGGCGGGACGGCGGCGGCGCCCTGGACGCCGGTGACCCTGCCGCACGACGCCCTGATCACCACCGAGCGGCGCCCGGACGCGCCGGACGGACACACCAACGGCTACTTCACCGGCGGCGCCTTCGAGTACCGCAAGACGTTCACCGTGCCCGAGGAGGACCGCGGAAAGCTGCTGTTCCTCGAGTTCGACGGCGTGTACCGCGACGCCGTCGTCTCCGTGAACGGCGCTTTCGCCGGGCGTCACGCCTTCGGCTATTCCCGGTTCCTGGTGCGCATCGATCCGCATCTGCGGTTCGGAGCCGACAACCCCGACAACGAGGTGCGCGTGTCATGCCGCACCCACCTGGACAGCCGTTGGTACACGGGCTGCGGCATTCACCGGGACGTGCGCCTGATCGTGAAAAGCCCCGCGCGCATCGCCGTGGACGGCGTCCGTGTCACGACCCCTGACGTCGATGAAGAGCTGGCGGTCGCCGAGGTCGCCGTGCGGGTGGAGAACGCGGGAGCGATGACGTCCACCCTGCGGCTGACGGCCGTCGTCACCGATGACGAGGGCGTCGAGGTCGCGCAGGGCCGGGCACCGGTCACCCTGCTGCCGGCGGACGCCGAGACGGCGCGCCTGCGCCTGCTGATCGACCGTCCGCGGCTGTGGAGCGCCGAGACACCGACCCGCTACACGGTCCGCGTGCAACTCGGCGACGGCGATCAGGTGGTCGACGAGGTGTCCGTACCGTTCGGCATCCGCACGGTCCGGGTCGACGCCCGGCGCGGCCTGCGGGTGAACGGCACCGCGGTCAAACTCCGCGGCGCCTGCCTGCACGGGGACAACGGCCCGCTCGGCGCCGCGGCCATCGGGCGCGCGGAGGAACGCAAGATCGAGTTGCTCAAGGCCGCCGGGTTCAACGCGATCCGCAGCTCCCACCACCCCGCGAGCAGTGCCCTCCTCGACGCGTGCGACCGCCTCGGCATGTACGTCATGGACGAGGCCTTCGACATGTGGACGCAGGGCAAGAACGACTTCGACTACTCGGCCGACTTCCCCGAGTGGTGGGAACGCGACCTGGAGGCCATGGTCGCCAAGGACTTCAACCACCCGAGCGTCATCTTCTACAGCATCGGCAACGAGATCCCGGAGACCGGCGCCCCGGACGGCGCCCGCTGGAGCAGACGGCTCGCCGAGAAACTGCGCGCCCTCGACGGCACCCGCCTGGTGACCAACGGCATCAACGGTTTCGTGTCCGTCCTCGACCTCGTCCTGGACGGCATGGCGAAACGGCGGGCGGCGGCACAGGAGGCCGGCGCGTCGGACACCGGCCAGGACGCCGGGGGCGGCGTCAACGGCATGATGAACGCGTTCGGCGAGATGATGGGCCACATCGTCTCCTCCCCCATGGTGGGCGAGCGCACGGAGGAGTCCTTCGCGGCCCTCGACGTCGCCGGCCTCAACTACGGCGAGTCCCGCTACGCCCTGGACGCCGGTCTCTTCCCGGACCGCGTCATCGTCGGCACCGAGACCTGGCCGACCGTCATCGACCGCAACTGGGCCCTGGTCGAAAAGCATCCGCACGTCATCGGCGACTTCACCTGGTCCGGCATCGACTACCTGGGAGAGACCGGCATCGGCGTCGTCAAGTACGCGGACGCCGCGGGCGCCGCCCAGGGCTTCTCCACCGCCTATCCGGGACTGTCGGCGTACTGCGGTGACCTGGACCTCACCGGGCACCGCCGGCCGGTGTCGTACTACCGCGAGATCGTGTTCGGCCTGCGCACGGAGCCCTACATCGCCGTGCGGCGCCCGGAGCGCCACGGCATGCCCGTCGCCGTGGCGACACCGTGGGCGTGGACCGACTCGGTCTCCAGCTGGAGCTGGCCCGGCTTCGAGGGCGCCCCCGTGCACGTCGAGGTGTACGCCGACGCCGACGAAATCGAACTGCTGCTGGACGGCGAGTCCGTCGGACGCGCTCCCGTCGGCGGCGAGCGGGCTCTCCGGGCCGACTTCGAGCTGCTGTACCGGCCCGGTGAGCTGGTCGCCGTCGCCTACCGTGCCGGTGCCGAGACCGGCCGTACCTCCCTCACCTCGGCGACGGACGATCTGCGCCTCACCGCCGCCGCCGACCGCGACGTGCTGTACGCCGGCACACGTGACCTCGCCTTCGTCGAGATCACCCTCACCGACCACGCCGGCGTCGTGCACACCGCCCTCGACCGCGACGTCCGGGTGACCGTCTCCGGCGCCGGAGTCCTGCAGGGCCTCGGCAGCGGCGCACCGGTCACCGAGGAGACCTTCGGATCGGACGTTAGGCGCACCTTCGACGGACGCGCCCTGGCGGTGGTCCGCCCGACCGGGCCCGGCACGATCACCGTCGAGATGGTGGCCGAGGGCTGTGCGGCGGTTCGCCTCCGGCTCACCGTCGCCGAAGCGCGAGGCCCCCTGCCGGGCTTCCCCTCCCCTGCCGACACCACCACCGACCTGGAGATTCCCGCATGAGCGACCTCAGCGCACTCGTCCGCAAACTTGACCTCGACGAGAAGATCGCCCAGCTCCACGGGATGATCTTCCCCGAGCTGTTCTCGATGCGGCAGGACACGGACGTGGACCTCTCCACCGAGGAGGGCCGCACGACGGCGTTCTTCGTCGACACCGACCGGATCGCGAACCTGCGCCCGCACGGGCTCGGGCACCTGTCACTGGCCTGGATGCTGCCGCTGCCCGCCGGCGAGCTGCGGCGCGTGTTCGCCGACGTCCAGGCGAAGGCCCGCGAGGTGAGCCGCTTCGGCATCGGCACCCTCGTCCACGCCGAGGGACTCAACGGACTGGTCCACGGTACGGGCATCCAGTTCCCCACGGCCTGGGCGCAGGCGGCCACCTGGATGCCCGGACTCATCAGGCGCAGCACCGCCCTGACGAGCGCACAGTTCCGGGACTACGGCATCCATCTGTGTTTCTCCCCCGTCCTGGACCTGGCACGCGACCCGCGCTGGGGCCGGGTCCACGAAACGTTCGGCGAGGACCAGGAACTGGCGGCTCAGATGGGCGTCGCCTTCATCCGCGGAGTGAACGGACCCGAGGGCAATTCGGGTGTGCTCGCGACCGGCAAGCACTTCCTCGGATACGGCAGCTCCGACGGCGCCCTCAACCAGGCGCGGACGAGCCTTGGGCGCAGGCAGCTCACCGACGAGTACGCCGTCCCCTTCCGGCGGGCGATCGACGAGGCCGGGCTCTCGGTCGTCATGAACTCCTACAACGAGATCGACGGCGTACCGGCCGCGGCGAACCGGTGGCTGCTCACCGACCTGCTGCGCGGCGAGCTGGGCTTCACGGGCCTGGTGGTGAGCGACTACGACGCCGTCACCATGCTGCACTCGGTGTACCACACCGCCCGAGACCAGCGGGAAGCCGCCGCACAGGCGCTCTCGGCCGGTCTCGACGTGGAACTTCCCGCGGACGAGAGCTTCCGGAAGCTGCGCGAGGCCGTCGAAGCCGGCCTCGTCGGTGAGGAGGCGGTCGACACCGCCGTGGGACGGGTGCTGGACGTCAAGCGCGACTTGGGCCTGGTGCCGGACTATGTGCCGCGCCGACGTCCGCGTGCGCCCGAGCCGCTCGACCGCACGACGGCCACCGCCGTCGGCCGGGAGATCGCCGAGCACGCGGTGACACTGCTGCAGAACGACGGCACGCTGCCGTTGCGCCCCGGTACCAAGGTGGCGGTCGTCGGCAGTCTCGCCGACGAGCTGCGCATCCATTTCGGCGCCTACACGGACGTGGCCAACGCCGAGGTGCCGCTGGCGATGCAGCTGATCAGGTCGGGTCAGGTGCCCGGCATCGACCCGGAGAAGTACATCTTCACCGAGCTGTTCAACACGCGTATCCCCGGCATCGGCCCCCGTTTCGAGGCCATGACCCGCGAGCAGTACCCGGACACCCCCACGCTGCTGGGCGCACTGTCGGCCGTGCCGGGGACCGACGTGACGTTCGTCGACGCGGGATCCCCGGACACCACCGGCCCCATCGACGCCGACGCGGTGCTCGGCGCGGCGCGGGACGCGGACGTGGTCGTCGCGGTCGTCGGTGAGCGCACCGGCTGGGCGGGCGAACACACGGCCGGCGAGGGCCAGACCTCGGCCAGGCTGCGGCTGCCCGGCAACCAGCACGAACTGGTGTCGGTGCTCGCACGGGCCGGCGTCCCGCTGGTGACCGTGCTCGTCACCGGGCGGCCGCTCGTCGTCCCCGATGTCGCCGAGGCGTCCGCGGCGGTGCTCCTCGCGCCGCTCCTCGGCGCCCACGGCCCGGCGACGGTGGCGGACGTCCTGACCGGTGCCGTGGAACCCGGCGGCCGCCTGCCGATGACCTTCCCCCGGGACGTCGGACAGATCCCCCTCTTCCACGGCCATCCGTACGGCAGCGGCTACGCCCACCCGACCGGCCGCCGCCCCGGTTACAACGACCTGGACAGTGGCCCGCTCTACCCGTTCGGGCACGGTCTGGGCTACGCCGATCTCCAGGTCAGGCTGGAGGACGCGGCCCTCTCGGACGACGGCTCCACGGTCACGGTGCGCACGCGCACCACCAACAACAGCGACCGGGACGGCTCCACCGTCGTCCAGGTCTACGCCCGGGACGAGCACGGCTCGGTCGTACGGCCGGTGCGTCAACTGCTCGCCTTCGCCCGCGTCACGGTGCGGGCGGGCAGGAGCGCCGAGACGGTGCTGGAGGCACCGCTGGAGCGGCTGTTCCACACCCTGCCCGACGGCGCCCGCGGTATCGAGGCCGGTGACGTCACGGTCCTCGTCGGCACCAGCAGCGAACAGATCGCCGGCAGCCGCACGCTCACGGTCCCGGCCCGGTACGCCTGAGCGCGCTGAGCGGAGGACCGCCATGTCGACCTTCACACATCCACAGCACCCGCAAGGAGACCCACCCATGCCGCACCCGTGGCAGGCCCGGTTCATCAGCGCCGCCGCACCGTCCGCCGAGGGCGACCCGGCACCGTACTTCCGCCGGGACTTCGAGGTGGCCGACGGCCTCCGGCGCGCCGTGCTGCACGTCACCGCCCTGGGCATCGTCGAGCCGTACGTCAACGGTGTCCGGGTCGGCGACGACCTCCTCGCCCCCGGCTGGACCAGCTACCGGCACCACCTCGTGGTCCGGGAGCACGACGTCACCGACCTGCTGCGGACGGGCGCGAACGCCTTCGGCGCCGTCGTCGGCGAAGGCTGGGCGGTGGGTGCTCTCACCTGGGAGAACCGGCGCCACAACTACAGCGACCGGCCCGCTCTCTTCGCCCAGCTGGAGCTGCGCTTCGACGACCGCGTGGAGGTCGTCGGCACCGACGAGTCCTTCCGCGTCGGCACCGGGGCCGTGCGTGCGAACGGCATCTACGCCGGCGAGACCCACGACGCCCGCCTCGAACCCGACGGCTGGAACCGGCCCGGTTTCGACGACTCCACTTGGGACCGTGCCACGCCCTTCGAGTGGAACCTCGACACCCTGCGGACGCCCACGGCGCCCCCGATCCGGCGCATCGAGGAACTCGCGCCGGCAGCGGTGCTCACCAGTCCGTCCGGCCGCACGATCGTCGACTTCGGGCAGAACATCTCGGGTTGGGTCCGTCTCAGGGTCGAGGGCCGGCGGGGAGACACCGTCACCCTCCGGCACGCCGAGATCCTGACGCCCGAGGGCGAGCTGGAGACGGAGACGAACCGCACGGCGGCCGCCACCGACCGGTACACGCTGCGCGGCGGGCGCGAGGAGACGTGGGAGCCGCGCTTCACCTTCCACGGCTTCCGCTACGCCGAGATCGACGGCTGGCCCGGTGACTTCGACGCCGACGCGGTACGGGCCGTCGTCGTCCACAGCGACATGGTGCGCACCGGCTGGTTCGAGACGTCCCATCCGCTGGTGAACAAGCTGCACGAGAACACCGTCTGGTCGATGCGGGGCAATTTCGTCGGCGTCCCCACCGACTGTCCCCAGCGCGACGAACGGCTCGGCTGGACCGGTGACCTCAACGCGTTCGCCCCCACCGCCGTCTACCTCTACGACGTGCGGGGCGTCCTGGAATCCTGGCTGCGGGACCTGGCGGCCGAGCAGGCGGAGACGGGGAACGTGCCGATGGTCGTCCCCGACGTGCTGCGGACCGGGTCCTCGCCGACCGCGCTGTGGGGCGACGTCGCGATCAGCCTGCCCTGGCAGCTCTACCAGGAGTACGGAGATCCGGCCGTGCTGCGTTCCGCGTACGCCTCCATGACCGCCTTCATGCGGGCGGTCGAGCCCATGCTCGACGAGCACGGCCTGTGGAGCAGCGGCTTCCAGTACGGTGACTGGCTCGACCCGGACGCTCCCGCCGACAACCCGGCCGGCGGGAAGACCGACGCGCACCTGGTCGCCTCCGCCTACCTGTGCAAGACGACGCGGGAGCTCGCGCGGACCGCCGAGATCCTCGGCGAGACCGAGGACGCCGAGCACTACACCCGGCTCGCCGAGCGGGTGCGCGCGGCGTTCCGCAGGGAGTACGTGTCGCCGGCCGGCCGGGTCGTGAACGAGTCGGCGACCGCCTACGCCCTGGCCATCATGTTCGGCGTCCTCGACGAGGACCAGCTCCCGACCGCCGGCGAGCGGCTCGCCGCGCTGGTACGCAAGGCCGGCTTCACGGTCGCCACCGGTTTCGCGGGGACACCGCTGCTCGCCGACGCCCTGACGGCCACCGGTCATCTCGCCGAGGCCTACGACCTGCTGCTCCAGGAGAAGGCCCCGTCCTTTCTCTACCCGGTGACGATGGGGGCGACCACCATCTGGGAGCGGTGGGACTCCGTCCTGCCGGACGGCACGCTCAACTCGACCGGGATGACCTCGCTCAACCACTACGCCCTCGGCGCCGTGGCCGACTGGCTGCACCGGGTCGTCGGCGGCCTGGAACGGGTGGAGCCCGGCTGGCGTCGCTTCCGCGTCGCCCCGCGGCCGGGAGGCGGCCTCACCCGGGCACGTGCCGCGCACGACACCGTGCTCGGCCGGGCCGAGGTCTCCTGGCGTCTCGACGGCGAGGACATGGAGGTCCGCGTCACCGTCCCCGGGGACGCGGCCGCCGTCGTCGAACTGCCCCTGCACCCGGAGCAGCGCGTCGAACACGTCGGTGCCGGTGAGCATGTCTGGCGCTACCGCGCCGCGGGCACGAGCGACCGGGCCGGCATCACCATGGAGACACCGGTCCGGGACATCCGGCGCGACCCCGACCTGTGGTCGGCCGTACTGGACGTCCTGGAAAGCCACTTCCCCGGTGTCCCCATCAAGGCGGCCGGGGACCACATCGACGGCATGTCGCTCGCGGCCATGGCGGCCCGCGCCCCCGGCGGCGCCGCCGACCTGGAACGCGACCTGCGAGCCCTGTTCGGCGGAACCGGCGCATGAGGGGCAGGACCGCACGGGCGATGGCGGCGCTGCTGGACGGCGTCGACTTCACCGACGGCTCCGTGGGCGGCCGCCACGGCGCCGTCCCGGTCCGGCGTTACCGTCCCGCCGGCCCCGCCGCGGGCACGCTGGTCTGGCTGCACGGCGGCGCGTTCTCCGGCGGCGGCCTCGACCAGTGCGAATCCCACGCCGTGGGCGCCGCCCTGGTCCGGCACGGGATCGAGGTCGTCGCGGTCGACTACCGCCGGGTGCCGCGATGGAACCCGTGGCGTGACCCCGGCCCCGGCCGGCTGCCGGGCGTGCGCTTCCCGGTGCCGCTCGACGACGTGGTCGACGCCTTCGGTGCCGTGGCGCGCGAACAGGGCCCGGTCATGCTCGGCGGCGCCAGCGCCGGCGCCTGCCTCGCCGCGGCCGCGGGGCTGCGCCTGCACGCGGAGGAAAAGCCGTCGCCCGCGGGTCTCGTGCTGGCCTACGGCACCTTCCACGCGACGCTGCCGCCGGTCCCGGAGACAGTGCGCGACCGGCTTCGCGGCCGTCACGGACTCGTCCAGTTCCGCCCGGACACCGTACGGCGGATGAACCACAACTACGCGGGCTCCGCCGAGGCCATGGCCCTGCCGTTCGCCTTCCCCGGCGGCCACCGGCTGCCACCGATGCCGCCCACCCTGATGGTCGACGCCGATCGCGACACCCTGCGTGCCTCCGGTGAGGCGTTCGCCAGGGAGCTGGTGGACTCCGGCACCCGGGTCGACCGCCATGTCGTCCGGGGGTCCACCCACGGGTTCCTGGACCGCCCGCACGGGCCCCACTTCGTCACCGGGACCGCTCTCATGGGCAGCTGGATCGCGGAGGCGGAAAAGGGAGGTGGTGAAGCAGGACAGCGAGGCTGAGCCGGTTCGGGAAAAGGCCCCCTCATCGCAGAAGGGCCGGCGAGCGGTCACGTCGGCGGTGGTGACCGCACGGCTCCGCATTCATCGGGCCCACCGGCCGCTTCCGCGTCAGCGCCTGGAACGTATCATCGACGCATGTCGCCGTGTGCGGCGAGCAAGGCTGCCGCGGGCCCGCACCGCGTCGAGCCGACGGCTGATACGGGCTGGAGACGATGACGCACCCCGGGAAGCGGACCACCAGCGCCGACGTGGCCAGACTCGCGGGCGTTTCGCGCACCACTGTGAGTTACGTGCTCAACAACCGGCCCGGTGAAGTGATCCCGGAGGAAACCCGTCGGCGCGTCCTGGAGGCCGCCGAGCGCCTGCAGTACCGGGCGAACTCCTCCGCGCGGGCGCTGGCAGCGGGCCGGAGCGACATCGTCCTGCTGTCCATCCCCGACCTGCCGATCGGCCCCAGCATCAGCCGTCTCGTGGAGGAACTGGCCTCCGCCCTCGCCGAGCACGGTCTGACCCTGGTCACCCACCTGATGGCAGGGCAGACCCGCGGCCTGCCCGACGTGTGCGCCGCCGTGGGCGCGTCCGCGGTGCTCGGCTTCGAGGCGTTCGACGACGACGACGTCCAGGCCATGCAGCGGCTCGGCGTCACGGTCGTGCCTCCCCACACCGCCGGCCTGTTGCCTCCGATGTCCCCGTTGGGACGACTGCAGGCGGAGCATGTGATCGCCCGCGGCCACCGCCGGATCGGCTACCTTCTGCCGTCCCAGGTCAGGTTCCGGAACATGGCGGAGGAAAGGCTGCAGGGAGTGGCCACGGCCTGCGCGGACGCCGGGGTGGAGCCCCCCGTGGCCCTGACAGCCGAGATGGAGATCGAGGATCTCCTCCGGCCGCTCAGGCTGTGGAGCGAAGCGGGCGTCACAGCCGTCTGCGCCTTCAACGACGAGCACGCGATCGCCCTGCTCGCGGCGATGCAGCACGCCGGACTGAGAGCTCCGACAGACCTGGCCGTCGTGGGAGCCGACGACATCCCGATGGCCCGTTTCGCTTCACCCGCCCTGTCCACGGTCTACTTCGATCTCCAGGAGGCAGGGCGCCGTCGGGCCGAAGCGGTGGTGGCCGGCCTGCGCGAGGGACGTCCGTGTCCCCCCTCCCCCGCCACCAGCCTGCGGCTGGTGCAGCGGTCCTCCACCTGAAGGCAGGTCCGGGCCCGCCTTCCGCCGTTACGGACTCGTGACCGGCAGACGTCTTGATGGACCGGCCTCGATCACTGTTGGCTACTGACGCGCGCCACTGACGCGCATCAGTAACGCAGCGCGACCGAAGGCAGCGCAGCCTGCGCCGACCACCAAGATCACCTCACCCCCCGGGGGACCGACGTCCGCACACCAGGACGCTCCAGTTCCAGAGCATGGATTGAATCGTTTCACCCCCCTGATTCCGCGCCCGTCGCCCGGCGGCACCGCCCGTAACCCGTCCCCACGACCGCGCGCCCGTCTCCACCCGTGAAAGGCGAACCATGTCTCCGACCGATACCGTGCAGGGCACCAGACCCGAGGAGAGCGGCTTCTCCGCCCGTCACGCACTCGCCCTCGTCGCCTTGCTGTGGACCGTCGCCCTCAACCCGATCACCGGGCTGCTGGCCGGCAACGCCCAAGCGGAAGTGGCGATCCACTTCCGCACTACACACATCGCGTGGTTCACCCTGGGCGCCGCTCTGATCGGCACCTTTCTGACACCGTTCGCCATGAAGGCCGCGGCCATGTACGGCAAGAAGCGGGTACTGGTCGTCATCACCGTCCTCGGGCTGGTCGGCGATGTCGTCGCGGCGCTGGCGACCAGCTATGAACTGCTGCTGGTCGGGCGCGTCTTCGCCGGCGTCTACGGCCCGTCCGCGTTCATCGCCTACGCGATGGCCCGCGACGTGTTCCCCAGGCGCCTGGTGGGCGCGGCCAGCGGTGTCCTCGCGGCCAGCGTGGGACTGGTCGGTCTCGGCGGACCCTTCCTGTCGGCCTGGCTGCTGGACAGCAACGGTTTCCGCGCCGCGCTCTGGTTCATCGCCTGCTCCGCGGCCGCGTGTCTGCTCCTCCAGCTCTTCTGCATCCCCGAGAGCCCGGTACGGGAGTCGAACCAGCGCATGGACTGGATCGGCGGCCTGCTGCTCGGCGGTGGTCTGACCGCCGTCGTCTACGCCATCGGCGAGGGCTCCCACTGGGGCTGGACCAGCGGCAAAACCCTCACCTGGATCGGCCTGGGCGTACTGGCGGTGCTCGTCTTCATCCCCTACGAGACCAGGACGGCACATCCACTGCTCCCTCTCACACTCATCAAACGGCGCCGGGTGTGGACGGTCTTCCTGGCCACCTCGGTGGCGGCGGGCGCCACCTACGCGGTGGGGACGGTGACCATGATCCTCACTCTCATGCCCGAAATCCCCGGCGTTTCCGACGGACTGGGCTGGTCGGTCACCAAGAGCGCCGTGGTCAGCGCCCCGACCAGTGTCCTGGTCGTCGTGGTCGCCGTCCTCGCGGGCAGGTTCGCCGGCCGGTTCGACACCAGGGTCCTGCTGGCCGCCGGTGGCGGACTCGTCACGGTCGGATACGCGGTCGCATCCCAACTGCACCACAGCGAATGGCAGTTCATCGTGTGGGGGTTGATCAGCGGTCCCGGTATGGGTCTGGTCGTCGCCATCATGCCGATCATGGTGATCCAGTCGGTGGCTCCGGAGGAGCAGGCTCTCGCCAACGGCTCGCAATGGCTCGTGCAGGGCGTGATGCAGGTCGTCATCACCCAGTTGGTCTTCACGACGATGACCCGCGACGGTGTGGTCGCACAGGGCACCCAGTTCTATCGCGACTCCGGCTTCACCAACGCGTTCCTTCTCGTGGCCGGGGCCTGTGCGATCGGCACCCTTCTGGTGGCGGCCGTCCCGAAGGCTCGTCCGGTCGACACCGTGGAGGCCGGTCAGGCGGCCTGACGTCACCTCTCCGGGCCGGCTCCCCGCAAGGAGCCGGCCCGGCTTCATTGGCTCCCGCCGCCCGCGTGACGCGCAGGCAGGCCTCTTCCTCGTCGCCCCCGGTGCCTTGCCGTGCCCCTCATCCCAGGTGTGACGAGTAGGTCACCTCCTCGATCACGACCCGGCCCCGGACCAGTTCGGCACCGAGCATCCGTCCGGTGAACCCCCCGGCCACCTCAGTGGAGAGGTAGCGTCCGTCGAAGGTGCCCAGGACGTGACTCGTGCCGTCGTCACCCACCACGGCCAGTTCCACGAGGTCGGGTTCGTCGGGTCCACCGAACGGCCCGGGCCGGTCGGAGTCACGGACGGTGATGCTCAGGAGCACGGCGCCCCCGGCAGGACGAGGTATCCGTGCGACCGTACTGACGGCGGGGCCGATCGAGACCGTCGCCTCGACGGTGTCCGCGTCGGCGGTCAGCCCGTACCAGTGGTCACTGTCGATGCGCAGCAGGAAACGCCCGGTGCCGGCGGAGGTGTCCATCCGTGCCCGTGCCGTCCACTGGGTGTCCCGGACACGCGTCAGGAGCAGCGCCGGCGTCTGCTGGTGCGGCCGGCTCTCCAGCAGAAGACCGCTTCGGCTCCCCCGGCGGGCGAAGTCCGCGGGGCTCGTGCCGGGCGCTACCCAGCGTGGATGGAGTTCCGGCGTCTCGAAGCGGTCGGTGAAGGAGTGGTCCTGCGTCTTCACGGCGAAGCGCTGTTCGTCCACGACCGGCCAGCCGTCCGCCCAGTCCACCCCGGCGAGGAAGGTCTCACGCCCATTGACATGGAACTTGGGGGTCCTGCCGCGGGGCCGGACACCGAGGTAGACCATGGCCCACGAGCCGTCGGCCAGTTCCACGAGATCGGCGTGCCCGGTGTTCTGGACCGGGTGGTCCGTACTGCGGTGCGTGAGGATCGGGTTGTGCGGCGCCGCCTCGAAGGGACCGTCGAGGGACCGGGCTCGGGCGACGGTGACGGCGTGGCCCCTCTCGGTGCCGCCTTCCGCGAGCAAGAGGTACCACCACTCCCCCAGACGGTACAGGTGGGGCCCCTCCGGGGCCGCGAGACCGGTGCCGCCCCACAGCAGCCGGGGCTCGGCCAGCATGGCGCCGGTCGCGGGATCGATCGGCACGGTCGCGATGCCACGCAGGCCGGGCAGGAAAGAAGCCCACGTGAGGTGACATACCCCTGCGTCGTCCCACACCAGGTCCGGGTCGATGCCGATGGTGCCTGCCACATGGACCGGATCGGTCCACGGTCCTTCCGGGTTCTCGGCCGACACGATCAGGTGACCTCGGCGTACTTCGTGGATGTTCGTCGTCACCAGCCAGAACCTGCCACCGTGGTGACGGAGTGTCGGCGCGTAGATGCCCGAGCCGGCGGTCCCGGCGTGCGGCGCGAGCTGACTCGGACGGGTCAGGACGTGGCCGATGTGGGTCCAGGTGACCAGATCGGTGCTGCGGTGGACGGGGACGCCCGGTACGTACTCGAAGCTGGAGTTGGCGAGGTAGTAGGTATCGCCGACGCGGCACACGGAGGGGTCCGGGTGGAATCCGGCGATGACGGGCGTGGTCATGGACGCGATCTCCTAGCGATGCGGGATGTCAGGGATGTCCGGCCGGTCGGGGCGCGCATGTGGCGGGCCGGCGGCCGGTGACAGCCGTACCCCCGGTCTGTTCGATCTCCTCGACCACCATGCCGGCGACGGGGACCCGCACGTACGCCCGCGCCGACGCGAGAGCCGTGGCCCGTCCGACGACGGACGCCCACCGGTCGTGATGACGGCGTGCCCCGCCGGGCCGCTGCTCATGACTGCTCCTTGTCGGCCTCGGCCCGGTCGGCTCGATGGGGCACGCGGCGCGCCCACTGACACGCGTCAGTCGCTGTCAGCAGCCAATAGGAAGCCGGGGCCGTCCACAAGGCGCACTTCATCAATATCGGATAACGGTCGGGCCGGCCGGACAGGCCACCGCCGCACGGGACGGACGGCAGCAACCGGCCCGCGCCCGTGGCGGGCCCATGCTCCGGTGGGGAGGGAAGAGCAGCCTGCTGGATGGGGCCGGGCCCGGCGGTGAGCTTGGTGCGCTCAC